>NZ_BLAY01000124.1 GCF_020521235.1 Microseira wollei NIES-4236
TCTAGGCTTAGACTTAGGCTTACTGGGTAGGCGGTGCTTGACGACCGCAGCGAGAGTTAGACTTTGGTTAAATCCGATGCCTTCTCTGTCCGCAGAATCTCAGTCTCTTTAGAGCTGAGAGTGTCAATTTGATTCCTCACCGCGACTTGCACCGCTTCCCCCTCCATGCGCTATTTCCCGATAATTTCACCATCACTTATCTACCCTGCGCCCAAATTGACATCACCTTGAGATTACAGGAGACGGGCAAGATGCCCATCCCACAAGAGACAGCAACATCTTCCTCTTGTGGGGTGGGCAAGACGGGCAAGATGCCCATCCCACAAGAGACAGCAACATCTTCCTCTTGTGGGGTGGGCGTCTCGCCTGCCTTATCAACAGAGACACCTGCCTTATCAACAGAGACGGGCAAGATGCCCATCACACAAGAAACTAGAGAAATCCCATCTCTCCTCAGCTTCGAACATCCCACAAGTAAGGGATTTTCTCAACTAGAATTTTCCCAACTTGAATCAGAGGTAATTTGCCAATTATTCCCCAACCCCAACCGCATTTCCTCGCAACATGCCACCAAAGCCGCCGTCGAAACCGCACTATGCCAAAAACACAGTATCTTTCACTTTACAGGACATGGCACGTACAATTTCCACAATCCAGTTTTATCTTATTTAGCACTAGCAGATGAAGACAAACTCACCCTCGCAGATATCTGCAAAATTGATTTATCCAACTACCGACTTGTCACCCTTGCCGCTGGCGAAACTGCTATTACGGGAGACCGTACAATCACCGCAGAATATGTAGGGTTGGTAAGCGGTTTTATCAATAGCGGTGTCGCCCACGTCGTCAGTACTTTATGGACAGTAGAATCCGCCGCCAGTGCATTAGTAACGATCCAATTTTATCAACGGCTGCGACGAGGTAAACCCCCAGTCATAGCCTTAGCTGAAGCTACTCAATGGCTGGGAAACGTGACAAATGCAGAACTGGCAGATTTCTATGCAGCAACCGAAATCGCTATTCCCCACAATGAAGTTAGTCTACGTCGTTTAGTTGCGCGCCTTAGAGACAAGATTAACAAACAGGAACCCAGCATCAAACCCTACAAGTCCCCTTACTTTTGGTCAGCGTTTACAATTGCAGGTAATTTGCCAAATGAAACCAACTGATATCTCGGAACTCCGCGTATTTCTTTTTGCGCTTTACCACCTGAACGCACCTCTGCCCGATGAAATACAACAGCAAATCAATCAAATTAATATTCCGGCAGATGTCCCTCGGTTATATGATATTGCTATGAGCTATCCACCCCTAGCAACTACTTACAAACAGATTCTGAAATTCTCAGACGAAATAGCTAAGTTTCCTACTCAAGTTCGTGATTGTGTCCCCCAGTACCAACCAGAAAATCTCCATAGGTAAATTGAAAATATTTCGGCTGATATTGACCCATATTTAGTCAAATATGAGCAAAAAGTTGACGGAAATAAAATGGTAGAAATTGCCCAAAAAATTCTGACTAAAGCAAGCAACTCTGTCCCAGCCGCGAAAGATGTTTTGAGAGATATCCTTTCATAAGGTTCGTAGTTGCGCTAAAGCGCTTTAGCGCAACTACGAACGTAAGAATTAATCTAAAGTATCGGCGATAAAACATGACAACCACAAACGAATTAATCTACCCAACTATCGATCTGTTTCTCTACGATATCAAAGCAGGTTTAGGAGACGAAGAGCCAAAAATAGACGAAAATAGAAGACAATTTTGGCAAAAAATATATGGCGCTCAATTAACCAACCAGAATCTCGAACAATTCAAGCAAGCTGAAAACGAGGGTGCCGATTATATTGACTTATTGGATTCCCAGAAACTCAAGGTTTTTGAACCGCCCTTAGATGGTTATTTTTATCCAGTTCAATTAAGCGATATGTACGGCTTGCAGGTAGACTGCACGGCTAACTTTATCCAAGATTATAAATTTTCTCCCCAACCGATTGCTAATCTGTCCAAAATTCAGCCAGAAATTAAAACTAAAATAGATGCTGAAAATCTGAAGCCAAAATTAGGTCAAACTTGGCTAATTTGGAACTCGCCGCCGATAATCAAGATATTCTAGCAACTGCTAAAGAATGCTATGCTCAGTTAAATTTACCTTGGACGCCAAACTGGGATGAAAATAAAGGTAATTTTTTAGGCGCAACTGCGTTCGATTTGTGGTATTATCCGCCCCAATGGCAGCAAATCGAAGATGGATCTCACGTTTTAATTATCCTGTTTCCGTACAAGCTCAAAATCGATGCAATTCGAGACAATGTTTCTCAGCTTTATCCCCAATTAATGCGCCTGTTTGCCTACCGTCACAAAATCCTTTGGGCCCACGCTCAAAGTCGCAGCCTGAAAAGTAATTTAAAGCAAGTCGCCCAGTCTGTTCAAACAACTATACTCGATTTGAATCAAACTGTTGCTAGTGGAAAATTAAATATTAATAAATTGCCAAAAAATCTGGAAAAACCGCCCAATATTCTGCTAAAATACACTAATAACCTCAATAGCTTAGATGACCAAGGACGTACAATTAAAGTCAACGTCGGGAATTATCATAAACGTCTGGAAAGAATCAAAAAAATAGATAGCAATAGCGATTGGGAATTTTGGCAAGAATTTGGCGATTTTACAAAGGAAAAATTCTTAGAACAAATCGAGTCAGATTATGTCAATCTTAGCCCTGGATTGAGATTAATGGAAAATACGATCCAGACGATTCAGGGGGTGATTGATATTGAGAAAACGAAAAGCGAACGCATCCTCAACCAAACCGTTGGTATTGTAGGTGTCGGACTCGCCACCAGTCAAATCGCAAGAGCGGTAATTCTCACCCAAGATAAACCCAACCCTGAAGTTGCGTTAAATTACCGCATCGAAGTCTTTGGTTGGAGTTTGGGTATCGGCTTCCTGGCGGCGATGGTAGCGTTTATTATCCTGCGGTTTGGGCGTCGCGGGTGATGTTTTGGGCGGAGGGGTTGTATAAAACAGGACTTACGCAGTTCGGAACCTATCACCTTTGTTTCTTGCTGCGATCTCTAGTTCTAAATCGACGATTTTTCCCAGAAACAAAGGTGATTTGCGTAAGTCCTGCTAAAATCTCTCAGAACTTACGCACTTCGGAACCTATCACCTTTGTTTCGAGGGTAGGGGCACGGCGGGCGAAATATTTTGTACAAGTGAAAATTTTATGCTTGCCGTGACCCTACTAGAAACCCGGTTTCTTTGCGTCAGTCCCCATCTCTGAAAGACGCACGGCGACGTAGCGCTATGTCATGGGTTATGGTAACTTTAACAGCGCTCAAACAATCCCTTGCATGAATTATGGAATGGCACGTCACTGATGCTCTAAGTCTAGCTACCATCGATCGCGAAATCGGCGAACATATGTTTTCGCCTGCGGAATACGAGATTGTGCGTCGGGCGATTTATGCCACGGCTGACTATGAGTATAAATCCTTAATTCGCTTTTCAGAGCGAGCGTTACAATCTGGGGCGGCGGCGTTGGCGGCGCGGACTACGATTGTGGTGGATGTGCCGATGGTGCAAGTTGGCATTACCCCTTATATCCAAAACACCTTTGCCAATCCAGTTTATTGCAGCATGGATGCGCTGACGCGCCCCCAAAAAGAAAAAACCCGCGTCGCCTGGGGAATCGAAACTTTAGCCAGACGCTATCCAGAGGGCATTTTTGTGGTCGGTTGCGCTCAGACGGCTTTGATTTCTCTGGTAGAGTTAATTGAGGCGGAAGAAATTCGACCCGCCCTCGTAATAGGCACGCCTGCTGGGTTTGTCGATGTAGACGTAGCGAAGGAACGCTTGCAAGATTCGATGATTCCTCACATTCGCACTGAAGGGCGCAAAGGTAGTGCCGTGGTGGCGGCGGCTATTGTTAACGGATTGGTCGATTTAGCTTGGCAAGCTTACGGGCAAGAAGAAATAGTGGTTGGGGGGTAAAAGTGCAGGTGCCCGGGGGGGCAGGTGCGGAATTTTTACCAGTCTTCTTGTGTGGTGCGGGGTCTGCGCTTTGGTGCAGCGTCTTGGGAGAATCGCTTGCCCCGACGCGGTTCCCTTTCTCTCTCAGGTGCTGGTTGTAACTCACGACTGATATCGGCAAATTCATCCCGTCTTAGATAAGGATAGTCGCTTACCCACAGGTCGAGATCGGGAATGAAAATATCCGAAACTTTGCTAATCCGACTCAGATCGGGTCGATTTGACATTACCATCATCTCGGCAATTTGTCCTCGCCTGATGCCCTTATATTCCCGGCGCAGGGGAACTTGCAACCCAGTCGAGAAGCCGGTTTCATCCCCAACTTCTAAGTTAAGCTGTTTCTGGCGATCTTCCACCACCATTAACTCGCCCCGCTTGTTTGTGGTTAGCTGTTTTCCCACTACTTCGTCGCTAACGTATGCATCCAATACTTCACCCCGCCAGAAACCGCTGTATTTGTAGCGACGACATTCGGCATTTTTTAGACTCGACCGCAAAATCGGCTCCCACAGCACATACAAACCGGCGATAATTCCGAGTACCGAAATCAGCCCCTCAAAGTCGGGCAAGGCAAAGTGTAATAAATACAGCAGTAGGGGGATTCCCGCAGAAATTAAGAGCCGCAATACCACATCGCGGGGCTTTCCCCAGGAATACTTGTACTGGCTACCCGTGGCGATCAGAGGGATGAGTTGTTCAAATTTTTCGCGGGTTAATGGTATCAGCATAGGCAATGGCTAATGGCTAATGGCTAATGGCTAATGGATAATCGGTTTTACGATTGCCAATTACCCATTACCTATTACCAACTTAGAGTATTTTTTCTAATCCATATACTAGGGATTGTAATTGCAGGACTTTGCGGATGGATAGTAAAACTCCTGGCATGTAGCAGGAGCGATCGCTTGTATCGTGTCGCAGGGTGTACACTTGACCGGGTGCGCCAAATATCACTTCCTGATGGGCGATTAATCCCGGTAAGCGGATGCTGTGGATGCGAATTCCCTCTCCGGCGACGCTACCTCTGGCACCGGCTAATTTTTCTTCTTCGTTGACGCTAGGCGGGTTGAAGGGTTTGCCCATTTCGGCTAGCATCTGGGCAGTTTGAATTGCTGTCCCGCTGGGGGCGTCCGCTTTTTGGTTGTGGTGCAGTTCGATAATTTCCACGTGGTCGAAGTAGCGCGAGGCGGAGATCGCCGCTTGTTGAAGCAAAACCATGCCAATCGAGAAATTCGGGATAATTAAACAGCCTACGCTCGCTTTATCGGCAAAATCGCCTAAATCTTGCAATTGTTCTGGACTCATCCCCGTGGTACCGACGACTGGGCGCACGCCGTAGGCGATCGCTGACCGCACCGAATCATAAACTGTTTTAGGATGGGTAAAATCTACCAGTACTCCGGGCGTTCTTTCCTGCGCCGCCATCGCTAGCATCGGTTCAAATTCATTGGTGATGGGAATTTCCAGCGCCCCGCATCCCGCCACTTCTCCAGCGTCTTTGCCAATATATTCC
This sequence comes from Microseira wollei NIES-4236, assembly GCF_020521235.1. Classification (GTDB taxonomy): domain Bacteria; phylum Cyanobacteriota; class Cyanobacteriia; order Cyanobacteriales; family Aerosakkonemataceae; genus Microseira; species Microseira wollei. The sequence continues at coordinate 5,550 of NZ_BLAY01000124.1, forward strand.
GGATTTCGCTCGATTGCGCCCAGCAGCGTCATGTCGGATGCCGAAGCAACTGCTTTTACCACCTCGCGCCCCATTTTGCCACCAGCACCGTTGACAACAACCGGAATCGGATATTGATTTGCCATGATTGAAACTACTCTTGGAGCCAACAGGAGAATTTTGACATACTAACCGTTCCCTGTGACAAATAGCAAAGAAACCGGGTTTGTTTTGCTCAACACCTAACAAACCCGGTTTCTCTGATGCCAGATATCGAATCAATTAGCTTCAGGGTTATCGCCGTTATTATCTTCCGGTTCAAACGCTTCTTTGCCTATACCGAGTTGCTTTTTGCTGCGTTTAAGTTGTTTCCAGAGTCCCTTAATTTGTTTGTAAGCATCCTCTGGAGAAAGCTTGCCGCCAGTTTCCAAAGCACAAATAAAATTCACCCGCTGGGCGAATTCTTGCAAATTGGCGTTAAACACCATATTTTCTGGCTTGACTCGTCCATAGTAGCGGCTGCGAGGATATAAAAAGTCGGAGCGGTCGTTCATCTCTGCCCCTCCAGGGTGATTACTAAAAAAATAAACCATATTTTCTGTTGTAAAACCTCTGACCTGCGGTTGATATCCGTTTTTGTGCTGGTTATTACATTTACATCATATACTTACCCTTGTGAGAACATCACGCACTTTTAAGTTTTACTAAAGAAAGACTTGATTTTACCATAGCTGGGACGATTCTGTCGCTAGCCATTCTCGCCCCATAAAGGTTCCTTGCTGTCGGCCCCACTTGTAAAGCTGCTAACCCCCCCATCACAAATAACTCGCAACCAGGCCAGCGCAGGTACTCGTCTAAAACTGGCAATCCTTTCACAATTGGAATTGGATAAATATCAAGAATTCTTGTTAATAATGGTTCGGTTGTGGCATCGAGTTTTGTGCCAGTTGCCAGCCAGATCCGGTCAAACTCGTATTCTTGCCCATCTAAACCTCCGAGGTACTCCCGCCAGAGTGCGATAGCACTTGGCGGTGAGGGGGATAGGAGGGCGGTGACGAGTGCCACCCCGTCAGTAAATTGATATGCGAAGCTATCAACCGCGAAGGGGTGGGCGAGGAATCGCCAATTAGGTGTCAATCGAAGCTTGATTTTCAACATATTTCTTAACTTGGTCAACAGTAACGCCGCCGCAACTGGCGACAAAATAAGCCCCAGTCCAAAACACTGGCTTTCGGTATACTTGGTTGATTGCCAACGCGAATAAGCCTGCGAATCAACCGACTAGAAACAGTTTTCAGATTATTGACCAACTTGCTAATTTCCACGTCTGGAGGGAAGTCGATAATTAGATGAACGTGGTCGGATTCACCGTTAAAATCAGTCAGGCAAGCTTCCCCACTTTTCACAGGTACTAGCAAATATTTCCTGCAATCGATTCAGGATTGCCTTGTCAATTACCTTCTTACGGTACTTAGTGACAAGCACCAAATGAATATTAAGGGAGTAAACGCAACGATATCCTTTATTGTAGCTCATAGCACCAAGTATGATATAATGGTTCTATGCTACTAACTTACCAGTACCGATTGCAACCAACTCCTGGCCAGATGGCGACCTTGAGCCACTGGGGGGAGTTGTTGCGCCGTCACTGGAACTATGCTCTAGGTCAAAGGCTGGATTGGTTGCGTCGCACCCGAGCTCAAATTGACCGTTGCAGTTTGATGAGTGAGCCAATTGGGGAGATTCCTACCAAAGTAAATTATTATTCACAAGCGGCTGACCTCAAAGAAACTAAGCGGTTATTTCCTGAATACAAAAACATTTATGCTGACTGCCAACAGCAGAATTTAATGCGGTTGGATCGAGCTTGGCAACGCTGGCTAATTCCAGACAAAACAGGCAAGAGAGGAGGTAAGCCAAGATTTAAAAAACAGGGCGCTCTCTGTTCGATGACTTTTCCTAGAGTTAACAGTCATAAAGCTGGAGCGCATTTAATAGACAGCACTTTAAAGTTGTCTAAAATTGGGGAAATACCAATTATCTTGCACCGCCCAATCCCTGATGGCTTTGAGATTAAACAGGCAACAATTATCAGTAAAGCTGATGGTTGGTATGTGAGTTTTTCACTGCAAGATAACACAGTCCCTTCACAAGTACCCGTTGATGAAATTAAGTCAGCCTGTGGAATTGATGTGGGGTTGGAGAAATTCTTAACCACTAGCTCAGGTGAAGCGGTTGCTGTTCCTCAGTTTTATCGTAAAGCTCAAGCGGTTCTAGCCCGCCAACAACGTAAATTAGCGAGACAGGAAAAATGCTCTAAAAACTATCAAAAGCAAGCAAATAAAGTAGCCTTATTGCATCTGCATATTGCTAGACAAAGAAAAGATTTTCATTATTTGGTAGCTCATTGGTTATGTGCTTCTTACGATTTAATTGGCTTCGAGAAATTAAATATCAAAGGTCTAGCTAGAACCAGATTGGCTAAATCGATACTAGATGTGGCTTGGGGTGCATTCTTGAATATATTGCAAGCAGTAGCGGTAAGACGCGGCAAGCATACTCAAGAGGTTGATGCTAGAGGCACGAGTATCGAGTGTTTCAATTGCGGTGAAAGAGTTGTTAAAGATTTGTCACATCGAGTTCATAATTGTCCCAATTGTGGAGTTAGTTTGGACAGGGATTTGAACGCATCGCTTAATGTTTTAAAACGAACGGTAGGACAACCGTTTGCTGCTTGTAGAGGCTTAGTGGATGCACAGCCGTTGAAGCAAGAACTCTTATTCGTGAGTTTAAGAAGCCCCCGCCAGACCCGATAGGGTTGGCGGTGGGAGTTGTCACTTGTCCCCCAGCCACTTGGCTGCAACTACCTGGCATTGTTCGTAGGTTGTTAGCTTACCAAGGCGCGCTTGCCGCCGCAATAATGTCATCATGGCTGGAGTCATCGAGCCGCCGTTTCGCGCTTGTAGAATCGCAAGGGCGCGGGTTTCCCAGTCAGTTTCTGCCCAAAATCCCTTCAGATATTTTGGCCCTAACCAACCGGGGTCGGCATCGAATAATTTTTCTTGTAATTCACGTTTTGTCATTACAGTTACTTCTGCACCCCGTGAAATTGCGCCCACGGCTAAATGTCCGCTAGTCAACCCGCCGCCGATAATTAATACTCGTTAAATGCAAGGTGCGTAAATCGACTTGCTGGGAATGGCAGAGGCGATCGCTTGGATACCCCGATGGTATTTTACTCACCCATTCAGGCAAATTGAGCGTACTGCTACCTTTTGCCAGCACAACCCGCCGTGCTTTGATTGACTGTCCGCTTTCCAACCACAGGCGAAAGCAAGGATGTAACCGATTTAACGGCGGTTCGATGGCTGTGACTTTCGCCTTGACGACTTGATCTTGCAAGTGCCAGCGGCGGATCGCATCCAAGCAGAAATCTTCAAATAACTCGGTTCCTGGCAAGTCATAGGGGGGAAATAACTCGTTGGGGCGGTTTTCCGCAAAGCGACGCAACTCGTAGGGGTTAGGGTCTACATGGTGGACAGCAGGCGATCGCAAATGGGGAATCTCCAACGCCGCAAATTGATGCCGCCACTGACTCATCCAACTGCCACTCGGATCGAACACCAAAAACCTTCCCCGCATCGACTGCCGTTTTTGCAGCAAGTGCGTCGCTAACGTCAAGGCGTGGGGTCCCGCACCCACTATTGCCATGTCGATTTGTTCGGGTAGGGACGCTGGCGTTACTCTCATATGGCTCGTTAACAAATTTTAACCTATATAATGATAATCATTATCATAAAACGCCCCAACCTGGGGAGAAACCGGGTTTCTGCGTAGAGGTTTCTTTTGTTGCCCAACCCGCGAACCGAGTTAATTGAAATTTATTTTCAATTATCGTTATACTTAATCCAGGGGGTTCCGACCCGAATCTGAGTGGAAAAATTGTCAATTAGGAATGCGATAGCCATGTCTTCACACACCGAACCGCCAGTTATTGCCCGGTTATTATCGAAAAATATTTTCAATAAAGTTAGATCCCAGCCAGGGATAGAAAGCGATCTGGGGATTTATAGCAGCGCCAAGCTAGCTGGGTTGGAGAAGAATCAAATACTGCAGTCGCCAAGAGCGATCGCTCCCTCTTACCCAGATGAAGACCCGGAATTGACACCTGGGAAGTGGTGGGCGCGACGACGGCAAACCGATTTATGCTAGTAACGCCAGTTGCTAGTTATCTTTTCACAACTGTTAACAGCTAATGGCTAATCGCTAATGGCTAATAGTAGAACCGAAAAATATTCCCATGAGCAATTAGCAATTAGCGATTAGCTTCTGCTGTGCAACCCATGATAGTTATAAGTAGCAACTTGTCTGCCTTTCCCATCCAACTAGAACAACGTACTTTTAAATACCGGGAAGATCTGCCGCTAAGAGCCAATGTTTTGTGGAGAATAGAGCAAGGTGCAGTGCGAACCTTGACCTGGAATCATGAAGGAACGTTGATCGTTACAGGTTTTTGGGGCGCAGGAGACGTAGTGGGACAACCTCTGTCAAGCATTAAACCTTATCGGATTGAATGCTTGACAAAAGTAGAAGCGAGCATTTTGCCTTCTGAACGGTGGTATCCAGCATTTGATGCAGTGCTGTCCCACATTCAACAAGCTGAAGAATTCCTGAGTATACTTCAGTCGCAACAAGTGCGCGATCGCCTGCTGCGACTGTTGGTTTGGTTATCCCAGAAATTTGGTTGCGAAACCGAACGAGGACGACAGATCGAGTTACGGTTAACCCATCTTGAGCTGGCTGAGGTAATTAATACTACGCGGGTAACGGTAACCAGACTAATCAATGAGTTGGAACGGGAACAAGCGATCGCGCGCCACCAACGTTACTTAATTTTATTGGGCAATTAATAACGCAAGTTGCTAGTTATCTCGAACCTGGAGCTAATGGCTAATGGCTAATGGCTAGTGTGAGGAAAAATGCTGTATTAGCAATTAGCAATTAGCAATTAGCAACGCCCAAGTTTATAACTAGCAACTTGAGTTAATTGCTACCAACCCCAAGTTCCCGGTTCACCTTTAAATGGCCCCACAATATCGCTGGTAATCCAACCACCATAAAAACCACCCGGTTGCGGTTGCACTTTTTCGCTATTTGTGTTAAAGGGTTCTATCGTATCTAAGGGACTCGCTTGGTATTGGCTCGCTTGTGCGATCGCCTCTGGAAATCAGAAAGCGAGGGGAGAGGAGAGCGATCGCCCAGTGCATAAAATCTTTATTTACGACAATCAAGGTTATATTTAACATCAGACACCTTATCTATCAACCACTGACCTTGGCTTTGATCGAAACTAAGTTCCATGATTTGGCTTTCACAAGTAGTCTTGTTCTTTTTCGTCAGATATCTTAACCAAACTTTAAGCTTCGCTTTAGTAGAAGACTCTTTTAAAGTTTGAAATGAATAAACATCTACTTTCTGAAAATTCTTGAAAAACTCTTCCTTATTATTACCTTGTTCCTTTTGTTTCCAATAATTTTTAAAAGCATCGCTTCGGAATGAGAGGTCAGCTTCTGGATTGGATGTAGCCGATTGATAATATCCTGTAATAACTTGTTTAGGAGTCAATGGAGGTTGCTGGTTCTTCTGGGTTGTAGAATTATTGGTGAATTGACTAAATTGAGCAGTAAACCAGGCGCTCATACCTGGCGATAAAGCGGCTGCTATTGCAACTGTTGCAACTATTGCAACACCATATATCCATCCACTTAAAGAACTACCTTGTGTGCGAGACGAGTTACTAGGAGTTGTAGAGCTTGAACTTGAAGACGTAGTATTTCTTGAACTAGAAGAGGCATTAGAAATTGTAGGACGCGGATTTACTGTTGGGGTTGGGGGATTTATGGGAGGAGTATTAGAGCTTATATTTGCCTGTCCATTTACTGTTGTTCTACTGCCGAATCTTACTCGACTTGGATTATTCAACGTTGAACCGATTCGACGAGTAGAAGTTCTTCCATTAGAAGATACAGCACGGGCACGAACCGCGTTACGTCCTTGGCAAGTTCGGCAATACTGATACTGTTGCCAACTTTCTAATTTCATAACTGTGCCGCAGCTACTACACTTCATCGCTTCCTCACCGTTTTGGAATGGATATGCAGATCCCATCCAAGGACAAAAAGTTGTAGTATCAGCATTAAATGTTTCCAGAGCAAAAACTCTAATAAAAGTAAGCAAAATAAGAAAATTATCGTGTCATTTTTCCTGTCATTCTCTTGGTTCTAGTCACTGCACTATTTTCCGTAGTCATAGATGTAGCAGTGGTAATCTCGTTTTGTTTACCCCATTTTATTTTCTGTCGGTAAACTGTTGTATTTTCTGTCGTTTCTAACTGAGTATTTTGCTTTCGCCACTTAACTTTTGGTGATTCAGATGTCTCTTTTGTTAAAGATGAATTAGCTCGCTCTAACAAACCAGGTGGAAGACCGTAATTAACCCCTTGTGAAGTTACTTCATTTGCCTCGTTTATCTCGTTAGGATCGATAATAAAAACTTGCGACTTATTTAACTCAGCTAAGACTGCATTGCTAAACTTGCGCGTTGTGCCATCAGGCGTTGCAAAAATAAGTTTTATTCCTTCTTGTTTGGCTAGACTTACTAGCCGTCTTGCTTGATTTGGATCGTTAAATTGACCAGACTTAATTTCTAAAATAGCAAAGTCCCATCCTTCTCTATCGGAAATCAGACGATCTATTTCTGTATTTTTATCAAACTCTTCCGTGTAACGACGTTCTGAGCGATCGGAAATATCAACGCTGGCTTGCCACAGTAAATCCTCTACAAGGCGTTCAAAAAAACTACCTTTTTCTTTATTAGCTGGCCCCTGTCTTGCCACCATAAAATTATCTTCTCCATCTAATTTGAGGTTGATTTAATTCGGAAGTTGAATCCGTAGAATTTTCCTGTTGCTGTCTTCGGTTATGCCAAACAGCTTTGTGTCTAGTTGGAGTAAGGTTACTGTTTGTTTCCTGGTTAGCACGACGCCATCTAGGTCTTGGAATCCGAGAGGGCTGCCACACAATATCAGGCTCTATAACTCTCTGATAATCAACTAAAAACGGTTTGCGACAAGCCGTTCTAGAATGAACTACCGCTACATACTGATTGCCCACAGGATACTGAATTTCCCTGCTATCCAATACAGGTGCAGATTCGCGCCAATTTTCGTATCTTTCTCGATCGAAACGAGTACGTAACCAAGGAAATTCATCTTGAGAATTTGGTTCGTGGTGTCTCCGTCTTGTCAAATTTTGGTTGCGATTTCCCAAGCGGTTACTCAACCAATCAGCCGCACTAGCACCCACACCCCGACAGAGAACAACAGTATCGAAATTTTCCATCACCTGTTCTCGATATTCTGGCGCGATTTGCTCCAAACTTTGAGTAGCAATGACAATACTTCCTCTCGCTGAACGCGCCACACTGGTAAACTCAGCAACATCTATCTCTTGCTGAATTCTGGGAAACTCATCAATCCAAAATACAATTCCTTGACCCTCCTGATTTTGAGTCCATCGCTCATAAAAAATCGTCATCAGAATGTCAATTAGTGCTGATGATATCTTTTTAGAAACATCCCGCCCTGCTAACTCAGCGCCAATCACTAATAAAGTAGGCTGTCGCTGAATATCTCGCAGTAAAATATCGCTGTGTCCTGTAACTTGCTCAAAGTTAGGCCAACCAAAAAAGTTAATTGCATCTTGAATTGCCCAAGTAAAAGCATTCGCCCCGTTTTCACTTTCTTGGATTAATCTTAATTGAGATTGAATGGCGGCTTGTAATCTCCTATCCTGACATACCCGTAAAAGTTGCGTTAGAGTTTCAACAGGATTCTCGGCAATTCGGTAAACATGCGTAAGGTTCGCAGCATTTCCAAAAATCTGCTTCACCAGCATTATCCACTGCGCCATCCACCCAATATCTCTTAGGGCAAAAGGCCGACTTTCTCCTAAGTTATCAGTATTGCCATACAAAGATTTAGCTAAAATTTGAGCATCTTGTATGGATTTGATATTATCTAGTAAGTTAATACTATGACTGCGGGCTACTTCTTGGGGAAGCGTACTCCAATAGATGATTCGTACACCTTTTTGCTCTGCATAGTGTCCCAGTTTGTCGATGAGGGAGCCACCTTTAACATCAATCACGATATTAGATAAACCAGCATCAATTGCCGCCTTAATGCCTGGAATGATTAACCCTTCTGTTTTGCCGGAACCAGGCGGGCCAATAATGGCTACATTTTTGTAAATGGATTTTTCTCGTAGCCAAATATCTTGAGTTGGCTTGACTTTTCCCCCGGCAATTTTTAAGAATTTACCGAGATTGACAACTGGCTCAGAAGCGTGTCTATCTAGATGTTTAATAATTCTGCAATTATGAAGCTGAGAACCCGGACTTTTGAGAATATCCGTAATCTCATTGAGCGTGGCTGTTCCTGAGTAATCTCTTAAGTCTCTGAGGTGAATATCTGTAGGGGGTAAAGGTTCGTTGGGGCCAATAATTGTTTCACCACCTCCGAACAGGTTTCTTAATCCCCAGCCTAAATTTTCAAATGAATCTTGCCAAGTCATGTTCTTTTTTTATGCCTATGGTTGCTGGTGCGGGCTACTTTGTTGCGACTCTGGGGATTGCGACTCTGATGGCTGCGGTGAATCGGGTAGTTGTGGATTTTGCGGATAAGATTGAGATATTTTCCCAATCAGTCGAGTCAACAAAGATACAGGTAGAAGAATAATCTTCCAAATACCTGGATTTTGGCCTTCAGGTTGTTCGCTGTTTTCTGGTTCATTTGGGAACCGTGCTGCTATTTCAGACCTATTCTGCACCTTTTGCGACCGAGGAACAGGTGGCAATTGCGGTTCTCTTCTGTGTGGTTGTGGCTGTGGTTCTTGAGTTACGTCTCGCCACTGGAGTTGCTGAGAAGATTTTTCCAGGTAAATAGGATCAATTCTTTTCCCATCTGCTCCATAAAAGAAGCCAATCTGCTGATTTAGAGGATCGTACACCACCGCAATTTGCCAAATCTGGTTATAACAAGATCTCTGTGTCGTCAGATCGGTACCGGATAAGAAAATTCCATGCCCCGGATGGGAATGATACCAACCCACAATTACATTCTGTGGAAAATCTCGCTGACGAATTTTATATATTTCATTCCAAGATTCGGAAGTAAATTCAAAGTGAACTCGATTACCAACTGTGTTAATAGCCGGTATTGCACCCACTATTTCTGTGTAATGGCGTTTTATTTTTTTACAAAAATATGCTTGTCCGACTAATACTCCTCCTGTTTCTGTATAAGAATCTCTGCTGAGATGTTCTTTCAAACATTCCTCAGCCGTCTGGTGAATAAAAACATTCATTTCATTGCTGCAAAGCCTTTTGTACAATTTTTCGATATTTGCACTTCTAGCAAGGAGTCTTTCTTTTTCCTGTAAAAACTCTGAAAGAGTGCAATTAAGGGGCTTATAGGAATCGGGAGCATCACGAAATTCTAGTTGAAACATAAAGTCACCTAAAGATAAGGTTGATTTGGGATTGATTATCACCACCAGAGTTTGGTCTTAGGGGAAATAAATGTTTATTTTGGATTGCCCATCTCTCGGCATCGCGATTGGCAGGATTGCCATATTCTTGATTTTGATATTGAATCATCCCGATAATTCTCTCAATGAGAGGTTTGAGGAGTTGGTTCTGAGTCATCGAGCCTTTTGCAAAACAAAATTGTCCTTTATTAGATGGAGCATCAAAGACATTAGGATGAAAGATAGGAGTCTGCATTATGACGTCAGGTAATGCCCCTCGATCTGGGTAATTTGCCGGAAAATTACGAATGATGAGTATGTGATCTTGCCGATACTTAGGTTTACCGTCAGCCCCTACTGACTCCACTCCAATACAGTTAGAAATTTGCAGGCGATAAAATTCTGGAGGGCGCCTTCCATCAGTTTCCAAAATTCTTATTTTTTCAGGGACATGGAAAACAGATAAAGCTTGTAATTCTTCATAATCATTGGCGAGTGTGTCGGTGCGTTCAGACATTGCTTAACCTCCTGGATTGTTTGTCATTAGTTTAAAAACGTCTTTATTTTGAATACCAGCACTTTGGAATGTATCTTCGTCGTTCATGTCCGTGCCTGTTCTCTTTAATTGAAGCCGACAGGGCAGAGCAGCATCCACTTTTAATGATTGTTTAGCAGCTTCTTTGAATGCTCTCATTTTCATTGATAGGGGAACATCAACATCCTTTTTGTTAGTTTCGCTTTGATCCCAAACTGTTACCTGAACATATTGCTCTTGTGACATAATTAAAATCTCCTTTTTGTAACAACACTGTAAATTCAATTAAGCGCTATTTCCTACTACTTCTTGAAAGTTGGTTACTGAATCCGAAGCGGTTTCTTGAGTGTCAGACTCAATTTCAATATCTACTCTCCCTTTCTCATCAACAAATTGAATAATTTCCCGATCACACAAGCCTAAGTCAAAAAATGAACAATCAGCTTCTTCTGATTCGGCATTGATTCGGAAACCCTCTATCGCCGATCTGCTGCTATTTCCGCATTGAGGACATTTTGCTTCACTCTGCTTTATTTCTTTTTTGGGTTTTCGTACAGTCTCAACATCTCCGCAAGAACAAGTGAATTTAAAGACGTAATCAAAAAGTAACTCAAGCTCCCAATCGTTACTTAGACCTATCTTTTCTGCAACTTGCCTTGGACTATTGTCTAAACTGACTTTATGAATTTCTCTTTCTTGCTTTTTCAGAAGAGAGGCATGAATTCGGCATTTTTTATCGACATTTAATTTGATTGTTTCAAAGCCTTTGGGAATAGTAACTGGCAAAAACAACTGATGCCCTGATTTAAGATCGCTTTCTTCTCTGATTAACAGTTGTACTGCAACTTCCACCTGATAAGCCGCAGTTACCGAAGCTGTCATAATTGTTGTTGCAATTTTGACCTCTTCATAGTTGTCTTGTAAATAGCCTCTTGGACAAGGATATCTCTCGTGGAGTTTCTCCCAAGCAAAGTCGTCCATTGCACACTGATAGCAAGCTGTCTCAGGCACTCTTGGATTCCAAAGAGCTACATTCCCCGAATTGTGACCTATCCCGCCGTCGATCCAAGGAACACCGGCAAAATAACATCGCTCGTTTAGTTCCCTTCTAGCCCCAATACTATCCAAACAGCCAAAGGCTACATCCATTTCTCGCAGCAAGCCGCGCCCAAAAGCAAACTCTAACTTGCCAATAATGGGATATACTTGAGTGTCAGGATTAATTTCCTTAACCCGTTCAGCTACCACCTCGGCTTTATATCTGCCTATATCTGATTCCCTAAACAAAACCGATCGCGTCAAGTTATGCTTTTCGATGGTGTCGTAGTCTACTACCCAAATATTACCTACTCCCAGCAAAGCCAAATTCTTTAGCACTTCGTTACCCAATGCACCGCAGCCAAATACTGCTACTTTCGCATTGGCTAATTTTTCTTGACTCCAGTTGGGAATCCTTTTTAAACGCTCGTATTTATCCTCAGACACAGCCTTAGTTTCTACCCATTCCTAGAAAAGATGTGACAACTTATTATTTGGCTAGCAAATTTCTCTTTATCCAGTATGTCTGTCAAACTCAGATTTTGCCTAGTCAGAAAAAATCATATTTTGTAAGTAGCTTACTTTTATTTTGTAATTAGTTTTGTTGGATTTTGTCGGAAAAAGTATGGTATAATAGTGCAAGGTATAGTAGCTAAGCGATCGCATGAACCTCAAGGAAGCGTTAAAAATCGCTGATGACCTGGTATTTGCCAAAACGGGTAAACATTTAGATAACTTGCAACAGGCGATTCTTAGAGGTACTTTACAAGGTGAAAAATATAAGGAAATTGCTAAAGATTTAGATAAGTCAGAAGGCTATGTCAGAGAAACAGGATCGCAATTATGGCAGATGCTTTCGGAATTGTTAGGGGAAGATGTTAATAAAATAAACTTTCGAGCAGCAATGGAGAGGTTGCAAGTCTCCATATTTTCACATTTTGCACAAGACTATGTGCAAATTAGTACAGTTAACTTCTGTGGGGAAATTTTGCACCCACCAGATATACCAAACTCAAACCCACCTGATCGGGAACCATCTAACACAAAACAAACTAAAAATATACATCAAGATTTAAGCGAGATGCCAGAGTTGGGTGCTTTTTACGATCGCACTCCGGAACTCGAAACCCTCACAACATGGATTTTACAACAAAGCTGTCGCCTAATAGCACTTACAGGCATCAGCGGTATCGGCAAAACCACATTAGCAGTGCAACTCGTACAACAAATAAAAGATGAGTTTGAATACGTAATTTGGTGCAGTCTGGACGAATACCCCACTATAGCTGAATTTCAACATAAACTAATAACGCAAGTTGCTAGTTATAAACAAGGGCGTTGCCAGCTTGCAAGCTTGCTAATTGCTAATTGCTAATATAGGATTTTTACCAATCTCGCCATTAGCCATTAGCCATTAGCCGCTGTGAGAGAGATAACTAGCAACTTGAGTTAATACAGTTTTTCTCACAGTCAGAAAAGCAAGATTCACCTGCAACTAACCAAAAACCCTTACCGCTAATTAAATATTTACAAAAGCATCGCTGTTTAGCAGTCTTAGATGACGTTCACAACCTTTTCTGTAGCGGTGAATTGGCAGGAAAGTATAAACCAGGATACGAAGAATATCGCTCCTTTTTCAAACAGATAGAAAAATTATCCCATCCCTGTTGCTTTCTGTTAATAGGTTGGGAACAACCGAGAGAAGTGACTCAAGTAAAAAATCAAAATACTGCAATTCGTACTTTACAACTCTCTGGGTTAGATATCGCAGCCGCACGGGAAATACTGAGAGATTATGGGTTAGAAGAAATCGATAACTACTCAGCACTGATTCACCGCTACCAAGGTAACCCGTTATGGTTAAAAAGCGTAGCGACACAGATTCTTGAGTTGGGAGAATCTGTGACTGAGTTATTACCAAATGATACCATATTGTTGCCAGAAGATTTGAAAGATGTTTTAAAGGAGCAGTGCGATCGCTTATCCGAAATAGAAAAACAAGTCCTCTCCTTGTTGGCGAAAGAAAGCGCTCCAGTCAACCTCGCCAAATTGTTAGAAACTGGACAAATGCTATCGTCAGATTTACTAAACGCGCTGCAATCTCTAACCAGGCGTTGCTTGATCGAAAAACAAGAAACTTTTTACACTCTTCCACCTGTACTGAAGCAGTATATTAAAACGTTAGAATCTAACCACTTAAGTAGACTAAAGAAATCTTTTGAGTCCACTTAAGTGGACTTTAGCTATTAGCCCTGCACTTAAGTGCAGGGCGGGTTTTAAACGTAGCGTGAGATGTGGGTAACGAAAAGATCTAAAGACACGGGGTTTTCGCGGACTGATCTATAAGCGGACTTGATACGATCGGTTTCTCCTTTTCCTCTAAAAACTACCAACCCCAAGTTCCCGGTTCACCTTTAAATGGCCCCACAATATCGCTGGTAATCCAACCACCATAAAAACCACCCGGTTGCGGTTGCACTTTTTCGCCATCAACATAGCAAGCATCCATCGGCGCAGCGTAAAAAGCAAGATAATCTTTAATCGAAGCAAAAGCCGGAGTAGGTTCGGGATAAAACCAAGCGACATTAGGTGCTTGCTTGTCGCCAACAATGAGAGTATAGTAACCCGCAAGACCTTTCCATTCGCAAAAACTAGAGCGATTTTCTGGCACTAAATATTCCATCTTGATATCGGCGGGAGGAATGTAATAAACAGGTGGATGGCTGGTTTCTAGAACCCGCTTAGCATTGTGGGTATCGGCAATAGTAACGCCGTTAAAGATAATCTGAATGTGTTTGGTTGTATCTTCCAGACGTGGGGGACGGGGATAATCCCAGACTGATTCTTGACCTGGTTTTGGTGAGATGCGTTGAGGAGGCATAGCAGTTTTAGATTTGAGATTTTGGATTTAGTATTACATATAAAAAGGTACTCCAACACCAGGATAAAGAAGATTTGAGTAAGTCGCTACATGAATGTTCAATTCTAAGTTACCAGATAAGACAAGTTGAGATTTTTCCTCAGAACGTAAATATTTTTCTAGCCAAGCATCTTGCCATTGCCTTCCCTCTGGGGAGTTTAAGCTAATATCATTGAATCGAATCAAATCTCCGTAGAGTTCGATCGCCATAGGTTGTCCTGTTGCTGCGTCTGGAGGAGCTGGAATCGATGTGTGCCATATGAAATACTTGTGTAACGCGCCCAAAGATATTTCGTTTTGTTCCCATTCAATTCCAGGAAGGTGTTCTCTCAACAAAGCAAACAAAGTTGAACTAAATTGGGATTCGCGAGCAATCTGAAAAACCAATCCCTCCAGCGGTACAACGGGAAATGCTCGCACGCGGTGCAGCAGTTCTAAAGGTTCATCGCCAAGGTACTCGGAATTAGTCAACTCATCGACGCTCAACTGCTGACCTAGAAATGGTTGCATTGCTCCTAACGGTATAGTCCCTTCATTAGGAAGGAAATCGGGCAATTCGTTTGGGGATAAAGGGGGTTTTGGAAATGACATCTTACAGCGGATTGCTTTTCGTGTGAGCTACAGCCAAAAGGCGCCTTTTGTGTAGCGGCACCCTTAAGGGTGCCGCTACACAAACCAAGGTGTACCTAATGGGACTGCAATCCGCTATAATATTGACCTCACTTGTCAAATCAGCTCTGAGGATTTGCCTAAAAAAGCAGCTATTTCTGCAACTAACCATTCTTTTTCTGACTGGGTTAACCAGGAACCGAAGCGATGGTTACGCACGCCTTCTACCAGAGTACAGATCGTTACAGGTTTGTCGTTGACCTCGTAATTGCTGCTAGCAAGTTGCACTCCCTCGATATCCTCTGTGCGTCCTTGAACTTGATGACGGAAGCCAAATAACTGCCACTGCAAGCGAAAATATTGCCGGTCAATTTCCAAGCGCGTGCGACCTGCTACACCGAACAGTAGCGCTGAGATTAATCCCAATCCGGCAATCCAAAAGGGGATGGAAAATAACGGGAAAAATAGCTGAGCGCCAACTAAAATAGCTCCCGCAGTCCAGAAAAATAAAAAACCGCTCCAGATCAAAGCAAAGCCTAACCAGAACAAATTGTCAAATCGAAACCCAACTGGTGGAATATCTACTAATAATCGCCCAAAAGTCTTTTTCAGTGCAATGCGACTACCAGCAGGTTGACGGCGATGATGGACTAACGTTGGTACATCGCCCTGTAACGCTGCTAACGCCGCTTTAGCGGATGGAAATCTATCTTCTGGTGCGGGTTCAAGCATAGTTTCTAACCAGTCGTTAAATTCGGCGCTGGTATGTACTTGGGAGCGAAAGTCAATTTTGAGACGACGCTGGGGGAAATCTGCGGGGGACTTGTGGGTGAGTAAAAATAACAAAGTCGCTCCCAGTCCGTACAAATCCGTTGCGGGATTGGCTTGGGAGCGAAACTGTTCCGGAGCCATGTAGCCATAAGTACCAACAACCGTGCTACCGGCGGAGAAAGTAGAGCGATCGCTCTCATACACCGCACCAAAGTCAACAAGGAAAAGATCCCCCCAACCCCCCTTCTCAAGGGGGGGTTGGGGGGATCGAGAAGCCCCCCTTGGTAAGGGGGGTTGGGGGGATCGTATTATTAGGTTACGCGGTTGAATATCGCGGTGGATGACTGGTGGTGTTAATTGATGCAAGTAAATCAGTATTTCTAGGATTTGTTCGGCGAGGCGTCGGACTTCGAGTTCGTCGGGACGCCAATTGTTTTCGACTAGGGAGGAGAGCGATCGCCCGCTCGCCAATTCCTGCACCAGGTAAAATTGACGATCTATAGGTGCATCTACCTGAAAATAATCCAAATAGCGCGGAATGCCGGGATGATTTAATTGGGATAAAACCTTAGCTTCCCTCTCAAACAATTCCAGCACTTTCCAATCATTCATGCGGCGCAAAGACAATGCTTTAATTGCCACCCGCTGAGAATTGTGTAAATCTTGAGCTTCGTAAGTTATCCCAATACCACCTTGCCCCAAAGTATCGATAATTTGATACCTTTCGGCGATGATATCTCCTGGTTGGTGCAGTAATTCCATAAAATGCAAGAATGTTAGATTTTGACTCAGACTCGTTTCTAGGCTCCTGCCTAGAAACGCTTCCCGCGAGGCTCTGCCTCGCTTAAACTGGATCAAATGCAGCTCAAAGTCGCTAAACGAGGCAGAGCCTCGATTAGGGTTCCCAGCCAGAGTCTGGGAACCAGATATGGTATATATTGTATCTTCTAGTAGTATGGGTTGAGGTAACGAAACCCAACCCATACATGTTTTAACTAGAATGTGGTAACTCTGGTTTTTGCTCCGCTCTATGAGATTTTTGTTGTTTAAATTTGCGATAACCGTACACAGCGGCAGCAATTAGCAAAAAATAAGGACTGTAGGCAAACAACCAAATACTTAAACCGAGCAAACCCATCGTGAATTGATTGACAGAATGCGTCGCCTTGCCCCAAGTTTCCTGCACTTGTAAGCCTACTGGTTCTTGCGGAGGCGGCGCAGCAGAAACAGGCGCTTCTAAGTTGAGGGTAATTGTAGAATAAGCAACTTGATTTTGCAAGTTATTTAACTGAGCGGAAATTCTTTCAATTGACTCGCGAATGTTACTGAGTTCTTGGGAAACTTTCAGCACCTCGCTGACAGAACCAGAACGCTCTAGTATTTTCAAAACTGCTTCTTCAGATTTCCGCAAGTTCTTTAAACGCGCTTGGAAATCCACTAATTGATCCGATACATCTTCAGCGGTGAGAGATCGACTTTGAACGGTTCCCAATTTGGCAAGTTCGTCTAAAGTAAATTCTAGCTTTTGTGAGGGAACCCGCAACTGCATCGAAGCAGTTTGACGCTTGCTGTTATCAATTGGTTGATTATCTTGGAAACCCAATACATCGCCTTGCTGTTTTTGGATAATTTTGCCGACTGAATTCATACTTTTATCGATAGATTTAACGACCAAAGTTAATTCAGCGCGTTTGATTAATTGAGGGCGCGACTTCCGGGCTGGGGCAGATGCTACAGTATTTTGTGCCGCTGCATCTAATATTTTAGCTACAGCTGCTGTAGGCACAGGTGCGCTGGGGGGTGCAGAACCGCCTTGCATTTGTCTCATCATGGTCTTTTCTGCTGCACTGCAAGCAGGTAAAGCCATAGCAGACAACATTCCAATCACCAACAAGGTGACGCGGCGAGCAGATTTGGGATGATTAGCTTTAAGTTGGTCTGGCATAGGAGGTTTTTCCATAAGATGAAGCTAAACTAGCCTATTTCTGGGTTTGGCAGGTTAGCCGTTACAGAAATTGATACCGAGTCGCGCTGAAAGATTCCGCTGATGGGGAGAGGGAACAGGGATAAGATAATTGATGGCTGCTGTTTTGGTAACAATTTCACGAGTTAGGCAGGATGAGGCCAGAAACCCGGTTTCGACCGTCGATCTCTGGTTCCCAAACGTTTCTTTGCGTAAGTCCTAAATTTTTCCCATCTGGAAACTTAGCGCAAATCAAGATAGTCTTGTAATTCAGGACGCGACACGGTGCTATTTGTTACATGAAGACCTCTATCTCCACAATCCTATCCTCTTTTGCTCTATTATCCATATTGGGATTTGCGGCTCCTGCTGGCGCTTTTAATCCTCAGCACCTGAGACAGTTACTTCAAACTAAAGAATGTCGCGGGTGCGATCTCAGCGGTGTTAGCCTCAAACAAATTGACCTCAGCAATGCGGATCTGAGAAATTCCTACTTAGCAGGATCTGACTTGGAAGGGGCGAATTTATCTGGTGCTAAACTCGTTCGTGCCGATTTGAGCAATGTGAATTTGAGCGGTGCTTATCTGGTAGCTGCGGACTTTAAGCAAGCTTTCTTGACTGGCGCTAATTTGAGAAGTGCAGACATGAGACAGACTCGCCTTAGTTTTGCTTCCCTCAATTCTGCCGATTTGAGTTTTGCTAATTTAACTGGCGCAGATTTGGCAGGTGCGAGTATGCGAGAAGCGAATGTTACGGGTGTAGATTTATCCAAAGTTGTGTTAAATCAAACGACGCTTCCTGATGGTAGAACTAGCCCTCGCCGGAATTAATTGCAGGTGGGATACCGGGGCAGATGAGATCGATAAAACCCACATTCCGCACCCTCAATTGTGACATTGTGGCCTGATTTTCGCGAAAAATTTCTCGGCGCATCAGGGGATAGAGTTGGGTAAAATTGTCAAGCTTGTTGACACCGCTTGACAATTTTACCCACTTCCAACCTCAGTATTTCCATTAACTCTGGTATTGCTTGAATTGAAGGTATCAGCGACCAATTTACTGCGATCGCATCGCATAGATAAATTGTTTTGCCGATCCGATCGCCTGTCTTCTTTACATATTTTTACATAGTGGCATCTATGGACGCCCACCTACTTATTATTTATTCGTATAATTCTGCCCATTACCCATTACCAATCGCTGACACTGTCCCATAAATGAGTAACACTCAACAGAGCTACCTCAAATGGGTGTCACTAAAAAAAGCGACTGGTCACTAACTTATAACAGCGGTTATACCTAGATAACAATTTAATTCTTATTCAAGAAGAGATGAGTCTTTATGGCAACCACTTCGATGTTCTGTAGCGGGAGCGATCGCAACCCGGAGCAATTCAAAGCTCTGATTCTAGGGAATCCCAACTACTTTGGTAATCTGAAAGAAAGTCAGTTTGAACCTGTACTCAACATCCAGTCAGATACTACCTTTGAAGAAATTGGCTGTGTTGGATTCCAGCCCCAATTCAATCAGCTAGAAGCAGTCGTTTTTATCAAGCAGCCGTCTGGGTATGGGGGTGGCGTATGTTCCAGCGGCACGCCGGAATACGTGCGCTTCTACCTCTCTTTCGACAACGGTGTTACGTGGGAAGATCAGGGACTGGCAAGTTTTACAGCCTACGACATTCCAGAAACAACAGAAAGCCAGCGACTTGAGTATGCTGTCTCGCTAAAAATTAATCCCCCGCAGAAGTTCTGTTTCTTCCGAAACATTGCGCTTGTGCGAGCGATTCTATCGTGGAATATTGCTCCCCCTCCTAATACTCCCGATTTCACGCCTGTTTGGGGTAACATTCACGACACCCACATCCAGATCGAGCCTCTGAAGCTATTCCTATTAGGTGATATCTTCAAGAATTTAGAGATCAAAATTCCAACAGAACTGTCTACCGCAGTCGATCTAGCACAACCAGTTGTTGCCCCTAAGCCCAAAGTTTTGAGTGTGGCAGAACTCCAGAAAATTTATCAAGAAAAAAAAGTAGAGCCACACCGATTTGCCCTGGCTGAAGTGCAAAAATTGATTGCTCAGCCTCAACTAACTGAGTCGCTGATGGCAACTGGATTCACAGGTTTGTTTTCAGACCTAAATATCAATTTGAATGACATTATCAGCCAGTTGTTCCCCACAGATGGGAATACGACTTATGAAGAGTTGGAATGTGTTGGTTTGAACCCGAACCAAAATATGCTTGCAGGCATTATCCGCCTCAAACAGTCTTCTGGTTATTCTGGCGGCCCCTGTACTGCTGGCAGCAAAGAATATGTCACATTTTGGGCTGATTTCGACAACAATGGCACATTCAGTACCTGTTTGGGAACCACATCGGTGAACGTATACGACATCGACGATATTCCAGAAAAAGGACTAGAGTATGCCGTCTTTTTGCCTGTCGATCTGAATCCTTATCGTCAGCCTTGCGAAGACGGCCCTAAAGTCGTGAAAATTCGGGCTATTTTATCATGGCAAGTTCCACCCCCCTGCGATAACCCCAACTTTATCCCCGTTTGGGGCAACCGGGAAGAAACGCTGATTCAGATCCAGCCAGGGCCAATTGTAGTGGGTCAAGTACCCGTCTTTACTTCTGTTGGCAATATCCCAGTCAGTTTGGTGGATACCAACGGCTTGATTACTGATGCAGTCGCCTCGACTGGGGCCCGTTTTATTAACGCTCCTTTTGGCGGTCGGATTAACATTGCTGGCAAGATCGTCAATGGCACCGCTGCGTCGAAATACCGATTGATGCGGAAACCTCACGGTGCGCCTGATTCAGATTATGTTCCCCTGAGCAACGAACCGAATCCGCTGGTTTTAACCCTCAATACCTGGGACCCCATCAACGGTTTTGTGCAAAATACCAATTTCCAAGTTCATGCGGTTGACGGGTACTATCCTTACCAAGATTATGCCTCGGATCATTTCATTGAAGGCAACATCCTGATGATTTGGTATTCCACTTTGCTGGAAGATGGAAATGCCTACGATTTGAGGGTTGATTTAAGTGTGGATGGCAACCCAGACCACGACATCCACAGCAATGCGGTCACGGTTCTGATCGATAACAAAGCACCCGATGTAGCGCTCGATATCGATTTAGGTGGCGGTGTGGAGTGCGCTGATTTCCACGTTGGCGATACTTTTACAGGTCGCTATACGGCAAAAGATCTCCATTTCGGGTCATTCCGTTTTGTGATTCGACCCAGCGGTCCAGCTAATGGAGTATTACCAGTCCCGCCTGCGGGATCTCACTCGATCATCGCTCCTCCGGGTCTATCGTCGATCCCCGATCCGGGTATCATTAACGGCATCTATAGTCTGAATACGACGGGGATGAAGCCCTGTGGCTACTCCCTGACCTTGGAGGTTCGCGATCGCACCAATGTTAACAGCGGTCAGACGAACAATTACAATGAAGCCTCGGTCGGTTTCTGCTTGCGCTTGCCCCCAGAAGGTTAATATTACCCTTGCTGAATTAAGTTAGCTGCCCATTCCCCAACCGAATCAAAGATTCGGTGGGGATATTTCATCAGAAGATTCCTTTTCTGCCCCTCTGCTAGATGTGATTTGCGCGTAGTTGTCCGCAAGCGGCGTCGGCTTCTAATCCCCGCGAGTAGCGAACGCTGACTGCAATTCCTCTTTGTTTCAGGGCAGAAACGAAGGCTTGAATGCTTTTGGGATTTGGTCGCTGGTAATCCACTTCTTGGATGGGATTGTAGGGAATTAAATTAACGTGGCTTTGGAAACCTCGCAGATGTTTTGCTAATTCTTCTGCATGTTCTGGTAAGTCGTTTAACCCAGCTAGAAGAACATATTCAAAAGTAAGTCGCCGTTTGGTTAGCTTGACATATTCCCGACATTCTGCTAGTAAGTTTTCTAGGGTATAGCCTTCGGCGCTGGGAATCAGTTTTTGTCGTAGTTTTTGGTTAGAAGCGTGCAAGCTAACGGCGAGAGTTACTTGCAATTGATGTTCTGCCAAACGCCGAATTCGATTGGGAATTCCTACAGTCGAAAGGGTAATTGATCGCTGTCCGATACCGACATCTTGGTTGAGGGATTTAATCGCTGCTATTACGTTATCTGCATTCAATAACGGTTCGCCCATTCCCATGAAGACTATGTGGCTGACGCGGCGTTTAAAGTCTTCTTGAACGGTCAAAACTTGGTCGATGATTTCGTGTTTTTCCAGATTGCGAATGAAGCCGCCTTTTCCGGTGGCGCAGAAGTCGCACGCCATTGGACATCCGACTTGGGAGGAGACGCAAACAGTAAGGCGATCTGCTGTGGGAATGCCGACGGTTTCAATTATTTGATTATCTGCTAATTTGAGCAGATATTTAATTGTCTCATCGGGGGCGACGGAGCGATGGTGGATGGTGGAACGTCCGATAGGAAAATCTGCTAGTTCCTCGCGCCATTGTTTGGGAAATACTGTGATTTCTCTGAGATGGCGCGCTCCTTTCTGATATATCCATTGATACAACTGACGCCCCCGGTATGCAGGTTGTCCAGAAGCTTCTACCCAAGCGGTTAGTTCTGCCAAACTTGCCCCTAATAGGGGAGCCTTCGCAGTGCTTTGAGTGGATAAATTTTGGCTGTTTTCGCCCGCAGCCAAGGGCATTTGAACTCGAACCATATTAAACTGACAAAAATCAATGTTGCTTAGTTACTAATTGTGAGCTTGTTTACTTCTATTGTGCTGGCATTAACGATGGGCAGCTTGACAATAAAAGTTGCTCCTTGTCCTTCACCAGCGCTGTGAACGGAAACAGTACCGCCGTGGAGTTCTACCAGGTGTCGTACAATTGCTAAACCCAATCCCAGTCCGCCGTGATTGCGGGTGTAGCTGCTATCTGCTTGACGGAAGCGGTCGAAGACGTAGGGCAAGAAGTCGGGGTTGATGCCAATCCCATTATCGCTGACTTGGATTTGAGCATAGGAAATTGCAGATTTAGGATTTGTGATTTCAGATTTATTTGATTTGGGATTTGAGATTTCAGATTGCAGATTTGAGTTGGGACTTTCATCTGAAATCTGCAATCTTACATCTGAAATCTGCAATTCTCTTTCCCTCTGCAATTTTTCTAGTTTTACTTCTACCCGTCCTCCTTCGGGGGTAAATTTGATGGCGTTGGAGAGTAAATTCCAGACGATTTGCTGTATGCGATCGCTATCCCCGGCGATCGCTCCCACACTAGATTCGAGACAAGACTCCAATTCTATCGCTTTTGCTGCTGCTGCGGGTCGCACCGCGTCGATGGCGCTGTCGATAACGCTTTTCAAGTTTACCGAGGCAATTTTTAGTTGTAAGTTGCCTCTGATGATGCGGGACACATCGAGCAAGTCTTCGATCATCTGAGTTTGCATCCTGGCGTTGCGTTCGATGGTTTCTAGTGCTTTTGCTCTTGTCGCCTCGTTGAGTTGGCGAGTCCGCAGCAGTTGCGCCCATCCCAGGATGGCATTGATCGGCGTCCGCAACTCGTGGGAGAGAACCGCGAGGAATTCATCTTTCATCCTGTTGGCTTCTTGGGCTTCTCGTGCTATAATATTCAGTCTGCGTTTGTGAAGGGCAAGTTCGGCAGCCAACGCGGCTAAGTCTTGAGTTTGGCTGTCTAATTCCTGCTGAAGCAAGTCGCGGGTACGTTTCATGGCGATCAGGTTGCCGATGCGCGAGCGCAACTCTTCCAGGGAAAATGGCTTCATCAAGTAATCTTGCGCCCCTGCTTGCAACAATTTCACCCGCTTTTCATCGTCTGCTTTCGCCGTCAGTACGACGAACGGAATCCCATCGAGTTGTTTTCGGTTCCTGACTTCGCCTAATAGTTGCTCGCCGCTCATCAGCGGCATCATCATATCGCTGAGAATTAAATCGGGTAACAATTGCGTCGCCAACTCCAAACCTTCTTGACCGTTGAACGCAGTAGCAACGCGATATTCATTGCTTAGTGCCTCGACGATAAACAGATTCATTTGCGGGTTATCCTCGACCACCAGCACGAGGGGACGTTGGTCAAAAGTCAGTTTGCTGTCAGTTGTTTTGCTAACTGGTGACGACTGACCCTGACGCAGTTGCGCCAACATTGGGGAGACAATTTCCTCAACATTGCCTATAGACTCAGTTGTCAGGGTAGACACCGCCACATCTTTTGGCGCGACGATAGGCAATTCAACCCTAAAGCTTGCTCCACCTTCTGGTGCTTCCCCAACGGCGATGGTACCGCCGTGCAACTCCACGAAGTCTTTAACAATCGCTAGTCCTAACCCAGTTCCGCCAAAGCGACGAGTGGAAGATTCTTCTCCTTGACGGAAACGTTCAAAAATCACTTCCCTTAGTTCCAAGGGTACGCCCGCACCGCTGTCTTCGACGGTAATGAGTATCGAGTCAGGGGAAGAGGACGCGGGGACGCGGGGACGCGGGGACGCGGGGAGGGTGGTTGAAGAACTTTCCGCTTCCAGGGAAGCTGCTGGTTCGACTTGCGACACCAGGCAGCGAACGCGACCACCAGGGGGGGTGAACTTAAAGGCGTTGGAAAGCAAGTTTAACAGTACGCGCTGTATCTTTTCCGCGTCAACCTGAGCGGGGAAAGACTGGGGCGTTTCGACAAAAAAGGCGATGTTTTGCTCTTGTGCTAGTGCGTTAAAGTTGGCAGCAGTCAGGCGTACCAGTTGAGCTAAATCTACCTCGGCGTAACGCATACTCATTTTATTCGCCTCCAGCTTGGAAATGTCGAGCAGGTCGTTGACTTGTTTGAGCAGTATACGGGCATTGCTGTCTACCACTTCCAAGTCTTGGCGCTGTTCGGGGGTGAGTGCATCCCCGGCGAGTAATTTTTGCGTTGGTCCCAAAATTAATGCTAAGGGCGTCCGCAATTCGTGGCTGACATTAGCAAAAAATTGCGTTTTAAGTTCGTCAATTTCTTTAAGCTTTTCGTATAGCGTTTCTAGTTCGGTGTTGGTACTCTCCAGTTTTAATTTTCTCTCTTCAGATACCTTGGCGGTTAACAGCAACTCTAGCACTTGAGGCACGAGCGGCGGTAGTATTAGCGCTGTGGTGACCGAAGCTACGGCGGTAATTAATTTAATTTCTCCGGATAACCAATAGGTGGGCGTCCACAAGGTCCACACTTCCATAAAGTGGGTAGCGCCGCAGGCGACGATGAAGGCTCCAAAGGCTAGGAATACCCAATCAAAAGGGATATCGCGGCGGGCTTTATCAACTAAATACGCCAGCGTGGCTGAAATTGCGACGTAAGATAGTCCGATCAGCATATCGGAAACCACATGCAGCCATACTAACCCTGGCTTCCACAAGTAACAATGCCCGTGGGGAATAAAACCGTTTGCTGCTAATAGATTTTGCCACAATCCAGGCCAAATCAGCACTAGCGCTAGCGTAATGGCTAGGATGCCAATGCCGTATCTCAAGTCTGCACGATATTTTTGCATTTTATAATTGACTGCCATTCAGGTGATGGTCGCTTTTTATATCAAGTTTATCTATCAGCGTTTCAAAAAAACTACTTGGGCAGCCTATTTATAGCACAGCAAATATTATTTTATCTTGTGAACTTAAATCTCATAGTTAGAGGATTTATTGCAGCAATTTTTATCTATTTACAACCCAAATTAATATGCGTCATCGGTCTGAGGGTATAAGTAGGGGCACGGCATCCGAAGAACTTTGTCCCAGGCACAATACTTACCCACGCCGTGCCCCTACAATGGCACGGCATCCGAAGAACTTTGTCCCAGGGACACTTACCCACGCCGTGCCCCTACAATGGCACGGCATCCGAAGAACTTTGTCCCAGGGACACTTACCCAGGTCGTGCCCCTACAATGGCACGGCATCCCAAGCACTTTGTCCCAGGAACAAAACTTACCCACGCCGTGCCCCTACAATGGCACGGCATCCGAAGAACTTGATCTCAGGCACAATACTTACCCACGCCGTGCCCCTACAATGGCACGGCATCCGAAGCACTTTTTCTCAGGCACAATACTTACCCACGCCGTGCCCCTACAATGGCACGGCATCCGAAGAACTTGATCTCAGGCACAATACTTACCCACGCCGTGCCCCTACAATGGCACGGCATCCGAAGAACTTGATCTCAGGCACAATACTTACCCACGCCGTGCCCCTACAATGGCACGGCATCCGAAGAACTTGATCT
>NZ_BLAY01000125.1 GCF_020521235.1 Microseira wollei NIES-4236
GCAGGATGCCCACCCCACAAAGATTGCCACTCTCTTCTATTACTTCTATTGTCGGGCGGGCAGGATGCCCACCCCACAAAGATTGCCACTCTCTTCTATTACTTCTATTGTCGGGCGGGCAGGATGCCCACCCCACAAAGATTGCCACTCTCTTCTATTACTTCTATTGTCGGGCGGGCAGGATGCCCACCCCACAAAGATTGCCACTCTCTTCTATTACTTCTATTGTCGGGCGGGCAGGATGCTCACCCCACAAAGATTGCCACTCTCTTCTATTACTTCTATTGTCGGGCGGGCAGGATGCCCACCCCACAAAGATTGCCACTCTCTTGTGGGGCGGGCGTCTCGCCCGCCAGGGATCGGAGTTGATTTATACTGACCTACTTAGTCAAGCTTTAATAGCAAATTTCCAGCTAAAATTCCCCTATGACATCAAATCTCGCTATCAACCAATCTCCTGTCCGTCGATGCCGTTGGTTATCGCGATTGATGGCAATGATAGCCTTAATTAATTTAATTTTAGTCTTTTTTGACCTCAGTTACATTCCCTGGCGGGATTTTTACCTGCAATATACTCCTAAACTGACTCAAGTCTACGACCAAGTCAAGGGAATTGAACCCCATCGAGATACCCAGAGATATCTTAACCAGGTAAATGCATTGTCAGCGCAGCTAAAGCAAACTAATTTAGATTCGCCGGAAGTAGAAACCTCGCTGGGTGAATTGCGATTGTTGAGTAACCGCTTGATTGAAGAAAATCCATTTGCCCTGGCGGATAAAAGCGGGCAGTTAGAAAAGATTAAGAATCTTATACGCGATCGCACCCATAAAAACTCCATCCACGCTGCTTTTGATACCTTGTGGAGTCAAGCTTATCTCTCCCAAGCAGGTTGGCAAAAAGAACTCGATTTCTTTAATACCGAAGTTAAACCGCTGATGGAAACCAACTACTATCGCGGTTTGGGAATCAATGGCAAGTTTCTCGATGATTTTTGGCAACTTGACCTACCATTTGTTACCCTATTCGCCCTAGATTCCCTAGTCCGCACTATCGCTATTAGTCGCCGCAATCCCCAATTAAACTTACTCGAAGCAATGTTGAGGCGGTGGTACGATATTTTCTTAATGTTTCCCTTTGGGCGATGGGTGAGAGTTATTCCAGTAACGATAAGACTGCAACAAACCGATTTAATCAATTTAGAACCCATTCGCCAGCAAATAAACCGCGATTTTGTGGCAAACTTTGCCGGAGAAATGACTGAAGTTGTGGGAGTGGAAATCGTCAACCAAATGCAAGAAGCAATTGGGCGGGGTGATGCGACTAGGTGGTTATTTCAGTCTTCATCTCGCCGCGCTTATATTACGGTGAATAATACCGACGAACTGCAAGCGATCGCCTCCCGTCTCATCTACCTCAGCGTCTACGATGTTCTGCCTAAAATTCAGCCCGAACTCCAAGCTTTAGTCCATCAGATTATTGAAATAATTCTCAAGCAATCTCCCATTTACCAACAATTTAAAAACCTCCCCGGTTTAAATCAACTCCCCCACCAGTTGAGCGAAAATTTAGCCAAATCCCTTTCTCAAACCACCCAAAACACCTTAGAAACCGCCCTGGAAGATCCAGAATTCATCGCACTCACTGCGCGTCTAGTCAAAAAATTTCAAACTGCCTTGGAATTTGAGTTACAGAAACAGGAAAATACCCAAGAACTTCAAGCTTTACTCGTAGACATGTTAGAAGAAATTAAAATCAACTACGTCAAGGGAATTGAAGAAAAAGGCGTGGAAGAAATCTTAGAAGAATCTTCTCAACTGCGTCAGATTGCCCGAAAATAAAGTAAAGAAACCCGGTTTCTGACTGGGTTGAGCAACAAAACCTAACCTACTATTCTGTTTTTGGTGCCGTACTCCGCTGATAACGCACCCTACAGATCGTTACAGTTTGAAAAGCGCACACAGACGATGCTGTAATATACCTTGAACGCACCCACCCTGGAAGGGGTCAATCTAAAATCTGTACTCCCCCAACCAGACAATCCAAAATCTACAATCCAAAATCTAAAATAGATCGACCGGATTGGGTACGCCTGTCCCTGTATCCAATCAATGTAGGTTTAAAATTGTCTATTTTACCGTCCGACTCTCTCCCTGGGTGTGAAGCATGTTAAAATCCTCGCCGCTTACCGCTGGGTCAACTTTAGAAAAGCGCTATCGCATCGTGCGCGAATTGGGGTATGGTGGCTTTGGGCGCACCTACTTAGCTGAAGACCTCAATCGCTATAATGAGTATTGCGTTTTAAAGGAATTTGCGCCTCAAGTACAAGACCCCCGCGAGGTGCGAAAAGCTGAAGAATTGTTCAAGCGCGAAGCGGGGGTGCTGTATAAACTGCAACACGCTCAAATTCCGCGCTTCCGCGAGTTAATGCGGATGAATGTGGGGAATAGAGAAGCTTTATTTTTAGTCCAAGATTACGTCGAAGGTCAAACTTATACCGAGTTGTTACAGTCCCACCCCCAGCAGCGGTTTAGCGAGGCGGAAGTTGTCCAATTATTGCGGCAAATTTTACCAGTATTGCAGTACATTCACTCTTTGGGTGTGGTGCATCGCGATATCTCGCCGGAAAACCTGATTCAGCGGAGTGGGGACAAGTTGCCGGTATTAATTGATTTTGGGGCAGTTAAGCAAGCAGCAACTACGATTATTTCCCAGTCTACCGGACGCCCGATGATGACGCTGTTGGGTAAGGAAGGTTTTGCTCCCCAGGAACAAATTCAACACGGGCAAGCTTTTCCCAGTAGCGATTTGTACTCGCTGGCGGTGACGGTACTGGTATTGCTGACGGGTAAAGATCCGAAAGCGCTTTACGATAGTTCTAAGGCAGCTTGGCACTGGCGCCAACATGTGAGTGTGAGTTCGGGTTTGGGCAATCTGGTGGATAAAATGTTGGCGTATCGACCGCGCGATCGCTACTCTACCGCCGCAGATGTGCTGCAAGCATTAAATTCCGCTAACCTTAACCTTTCTTCCCCCGTCCCCGCCCCCCCCCCCGCCGCTAGTCCCAAACTGTGGTCAGTTGCTACCCACGCCGTCTCCCAGATGCAAACGGTCAATTTTGTCGGACGCATACAGCGCCACCTCAGCAGGGTTGTTTCTGGTCCCACCACGACAAAAATGCGTCCGCCAAACTCTCCCCAGTCTCCCATCAACAACGATCTTTTGGCTAACTTGCAAGCAGCTTTTCAAAGCATGTTATTGGTGTTGCTGCTGGGAATGGGCGCTTGGGGTTTAGTCAAAGTCTGGACTTTCGTCAACACCGGCGTTTCGGGTATTTCCCGCTGGCAACCCCCCAGTATATCCTTGCCCGTCTCTTTACCGCCGATTTCTCTGCCATCCCCATCTCTAGGTCAACAAGAGATAGCACAATTAAATGAAATTGTCAAGCGCCGCCAAGCATTGGGAATTGCAGAAGTAGAATTTAACAGTCAAGTGGACGCCTTATTCTATCGGAAATACCCCCAATTAAAAGGACGCCGCCTCACAGGTAAGCCAGAAGATGCCAACTATCGCCAACGTTGGCGCGAAACAGCCTCTGCTTTATTAGATCGGTTAGAAAATGGCGAGGGGATTTGACATCCTCCCCACCGCTCCCGGCGGATGGGGATTCCCAATCTCACGATTAGGTTTTCCTGGATCAACGCCACTTGCCTAGATCGAACCTTGTGGTTCTTTCCCCGGTAGACCGACTCCCACAGGCTGTTTCCATTCCGCCGTGTCCCGGCGTACTACTCAACAAACGAACTTTGAATGCTCTTTGTACACTTCCCCAACTTTGGAGGTCCCGGCAATGCCTGACTTTCACTGTCAATCGGTGGGCTGCTAACCAATACAAGCTTACCAGAATTGTTCGTTTGTTCCAAGAGAGATTCACAGCTCTGGCACAGTCGAAGCACCATCACCACCGCTAACGGCGAGTGGGGAAGTTTGCGAGGCAAGTTAAACTTGCTTTTAGCCTGGAAACGATAATCTTGCCTTAAATCTCTCTTAAAATCCCACAATCCCACAATCTCACCTGCCCCATGAACTATTTTTGCTCGTCGGGAAAAACCCATTTCGGCGGTTGGGAGAGTTTCTTTCTCAAGGCTTCCTGAGCAATTTCCAGCATTTTATCCAACGAAGTCTCGCTGATGAACTTCGATGCTTCGGCTGCATGTTCCTTATTAGGGCATTTGTCCCCCAGAACGCAACCGTTGACGCAGTCTACGGCGCAGTTTACAGTCACGGTACACCTCTTCGAGTCATTCTCCATAACGGCAGGACGGACTTTTCCGCAAGGCTAAAAAAGCCATCTCCCATTCAATTTTACCTTCACAAACCTTAATATTACCGCTACACCCAGCCTCGATCCCAGAGGTTTAACCGGAATAGGCGCTATCTGTCCACGGAACTGTTGTAGAAGTATCGTATCTTCCGGAGTAAGTCGCAGTCGGGAACTGTGTCAACACAACGTCCGCAAGTCACAATCCCTAATAACGCAAGTTGCTAGTTATAAATTTCGGCGTTGCTAATTGCAAGCTTGCTAATTGCTAATATAGGATTTTTACCAATCTCGCCATTAGCCATTAGCCATTAGCCGCTGTGAGAGAGATAACTAGCAACTTGAGTTAATACAGAGATGTTGTCGATCTCGTCATTAAATGTCGAGCCAGAATTCCGCATCTTTGTTGCTCTTCCCCACACATATGCTAATTCTGGCAAAGCTTATCCTGTCCTTTACCACGGTTACAGAGACAGATCGCTTTCTGGCGATACTAAAGGAAATACCTGAAATTATCGTTGTTGGTATTGGCTATCCAATCGATAGTTTTGCACAAAGCAGCTTTGAGGATGCGAGACTATACCATCAGAAACTTTTAAAGCTGTACAACCTGATGCGCCCAAATATGTTGGTTCAGGTAAAGCGGCAAATTTTCTCCAATTTATTTGCCAATAACTAATGCCTTTTGTCAATAAAACTTACAGAACTATTCCTGAAGATTGGTTCGCACTTTACGTGTTATTCCACCAACCGCATACTTTTCGGCGTTATATCATTGGCAGCCCAACTGTATGGTGGGATGATGCAGCGATTCTCCAGTATGAAAGAGATTTTGCCCCCAACAACGCTGGTTTATCAGCTATTGCCTTCATGTCAGTAGGTTCCAGGGAAAGCGAACCTATGGTCGCCGGTTTCCAGGAGATGGTTAAGGTAATGCAAGATAGGCAATATAACAATCTGGAACTGATAACGCATATCTTTGAGGACGAGACTCATATATCCGTTATTCCAGCCACAATTAGTAGAGGATTAAGAGCAGTTTTTACATAGGCAAAGTTTTAGGCGCGCGCATCGCTCAATTGAGCCATCTCCATATCTGCTAATTCTTCTAACATCCGCTTTGTGGCTTTAATCGGATACCAGCG
Source organism: Microseira wollei NIES-4236 (assembly GCF_020521235.1). GTDB lineage: Bacteria > Cyanobacteriota > Cyanobacteriia > Cyanobacteriales > Aerosakkonemataceae > Microseira > Microseira wollei. The sequence goes on from NZ_BLAY01000125.1 coordinate 5,465, forward strand.
CTCGAGCAAGGCATCCCAAATCTGATTCGCCATTTCTACAGGATACGAGAACTTTATCAGCTCGTACTGAATTATATCCCCCAAATTCTCCCATTCTTCAACAGTGCAGCAAGCCGCAATTACTTCTTCCACCGCCTTCTGCCAACGCTCAAAAATTCGATAGCTGAAAAACGAACTGCAAACTTTCCCTTCTGTATTCCAATAGGATATGCATACCTGATGTTTCAGGCACGTTACCCGCTTTATTTCTAACACGGGGATACCAAATTCTTTAAGTGCTATTTCAGCCTCGCTTTGAGAAATATTCCATTTAATCGGGCTGATTTTCCCCGCAGTAATCAGACTTTGGTTTTTTGAGCGCTTTGCACTTTTCTGGCATTTTTTACGAGTCATTGTCATTCTCTCCTTGCCGTTTCTTTGCGTCAAGCACAAAAATCATCTCTCCGGGTACAGACGACTTTTCATTGCTTATCATATAGTATATGCGATATATCGCCGAATGTCAAGGGGCTTCGTGGCCTACAATGATGCATAGATAGGTCGAGTTAACACTAAGTTGATGCAGTTGAAGACTGGGGGAAAGGGTCGAGTGCGGCAAACGATAGGTCGATATCGATTCGACTCTCAGGGAGTAATGCGAGTTGGCGAAATCCTTCGCAACGCCAGAGAAGCCAAGGGCTGGAGTCTCCAAGAACTACAAGCCTATTGCGGCTTGCCTGCTAGCACGGCAAATGGCATAGAAAATGGGTTTGTCACCAAAATACAGGCTGACACCTTGGAAACTTTACGGGTGGCCCTAGAACCCCAAAATCCCGAAACGGGGGAAATTTATACGTTAGGCGAATTGTACGGGTTAATGCTGGTGCGGGAAGAAGTTTCCAATACCACAAAAGGGAAAAAATAGCAACTATGACGCTGGGGACAGGGGATACAATAGCAGCGATCGCTACCGCCGTTGTCCCCCAACAAGGTAGCGTTAGTATCGTGCGCGTATCGGGTGCGGTAGCAATGGCAATAGCCAAAGCGATCTTCCACGCACCAGGGAGTCAAGTGTGGGAAAGTCACCGCATCCTTTACGGCTATATCCGCCACCCCCAGACAAAGCAGGTGGTAGATGAAGCATTGCTATTAATAATGAAAGCCCCTCGTTCGTACACCCGCGAGGATGTGGTAGAGTTCCACTGTCACGGCGGGATTGCCGCAGTCCAGCAAGTGCTGCAATTGTGTATCGCAGCTGGGGCGAGGTTGGCACAAGCGGGAGAATTTACCCTGCGGGCATTTTTAAACGGACGATTAGATCTGACTCAAGCCGAAAGTATAGCCGACTTGGTAGGGGCGAAATCAAAGCAAGCAGCCCAAATGGCACTGGCTGGGTTACAGGGGAAATTAGCCAAACCAATTCGTCAATTACGGGCTACCTGCCTTGATATCCTGGCAGAAATAGAAGCGAGGATAGATTTTGAGGAAGACTTGCCACCCTTGGATGAAGCGGCAATAAAAGGGCAAATAGGGCAAGTTTTAGCAGAAGTAGAGGGAATTTTAGCAACGGCGGGGCAAGGAGAATTATTGCGGACTGGGTTAAAAGTGGCGATCGTCGGGCGTCCCAATGTGGGAAAATCCAGCTTGTTGAATGCTTGGAGTAAGTGCGAACGCGCGATTGTCACCGACCTTCCCGGCACGACGCGGGACGTTGTAGAATCCCAGCTAGTCGTTGGGGGCATTCCGGTACAAGTGCTGGATACCGCCGGGATGCGGGAAACAGCGGATGTGGTAGAACAAATCGGAGTGATGCGATCGCGCAATGTAGCCTCTGCTGCCGACTTAGTTTTACTTACCATTGACGCCCAAGCAGGTTGGACAAAAGACGACCAAGAAATCTACGAAAGAATCCAACACCGTCCGGTTATTTTAGTGATTAACAAAACCGATTTAATCGACGAAACTCAAAAACAAATTCTGCAATCCAAAATCTGCATTCCCAAATCCAAAATCTTTACCGCTGCTGCCTGTAACCAAGGGATAGATGCCTTAGAAAAAGCAATATTAGCAGCCGTCCAAACGGGGAACCTCCAAGCCGCCGACCTCGATGTGGCAATCAATCAACGACAAGCCGCTGCCTTAACCCGTGCCCGAACATCTTTACAACAAGTGCAAACAACAGTAGCCAATCAACTGCCCCTCGATTTTTGGACAATTGACTTACGGGGTGCAATTCAAGCTTTGGGAGAAATCACCGGCGAGGAAGTCACCGAATCAGTTCTCGACCGAATTTTTAGCCGGTTTTGTATTGGGAAATAGGGAATTTTAGATTTTAGATTTTAGATTTTAGATTTACTTTAAATCTGCAATCTGCCATCATCAATCTGCCATTACCTAACCCGCAACAATTGCTTCACCGTCACGACCAAGTCTTGGGGGCGGAAAGGCTTAGCAATATAAGCATCTGCACCCTGCTTTATACCCCAGTAGCGATCGAATTCTTCTCGCTTACTCGAACACATCACCACGGGTAAATTTTCGCCTAAGTTGCTTCTCAGCCAGCGGCAAACTTCGTAACCGTTCATCCGAGGCATCACGATGTCCAGAACTACTAAATCTGGACAATTCTGCTGAATTTGCTCTAGCGCTTCCAACCCATCGCTAGCCACTGTAACGTTGATCCCTACGTTTTTCAGCACCCTTGAGATCATCTCCCGTTGCATCGGACTATCATCTACAACCAAAACTTTACTCATAACACCCCATCTAATTTCCGATTTCCGAGTTCAAAACTTAACGGCAAAAGATATTTTACAGCCAGCGTTGTTGATTTTTCACCAGATAGAACCTATATACTTCTACCGAACTTGGATTTTGCTACCTGCTAGGTTGGGGAGCGGTTCTAACATCTGGAGATCGTTGTTCGCTATATCGAGCTTAGTCCTTGATTTCTCTAGTCGCCAACATCTAGTAGCTTTACTTAATTTTAGGTATTTCTGTATTTTTACCTTTGGTAATTATACCCACTCTTTACTTTAGAAAGCATTGATAGGATGTAATAACCTCAAATGGTTCCGTAAATTTTCTACCTGAAATTTTGCTCTTTATATTAGTTTAAAGCATAAAAAGAGAAAAAATGCAACCCTAGACTTTCTTTACTTAATCTTTAAATGACCCGGCCTGTTTATCCGTTGATTCACAAATACTAAATAATTTACATTTAATTTGAGCCGAGCGAGGGCGTTATCCGAGAGAAAAGTAGGTGATATTACGGTGGTACACCCAGAAATCGCCAAATACAGCCAAAAAACTTGACATTTTTATTTAAAAAAACATACTTATATCGAAAAAATTGACATACTTGCCAAAAAAACCGCATTTTTACGGATATTCCTGACAAGGCCGATTAGCGGTTCTGGGTTTCTACTTATAGTAGGGGCAAGCTTTACAGCATATGCAAGTGGTGACACGGGTAAGGTTGGTAAAACCCGCCCCTACTTTTGGTCTATACCAAAGGTTGTAAAATGCCGTCCCACCCATTGCTTATTGCGCTCGCGGACGCCCCAGGGTGGTGATGTAAAGCACCGCTTCATCCGCAGGAATACCTAAGACTTCGTTGACCTGGTTGTCGAAGAAACCGCCGATGCCGCTAACGCCCAAATTGAGGCGAATGGCGGCTAAATTCAGCCGTTGTCCCAAATGACCGGCGTCCATGTGGAGGTAGCGGTAAACGCGATCGCCATGTTTTGCTACTGCCTGTTTCAGATCTGCCGTATGGAACAACACCGCCGCCGCATCCCGTCCCAACTCTTGTCCCAAACACAGATAATGCAGTTCGGGGCGGAAGTTTTTAAAGCGAATTTGTCGCAATTCCTCAGCAAGAGGCGCGTAATAGTAACAACCTTCTTCCAAACCATCCACCCCAGACACGGCGATAAACGTCTCGATTAAGCTCAAATCAAAATAGTCGGGCGAAGCATCCAAACCGCCATCGATATAGTGTTGGGGTTGATAGGTGAAATCAAGCAAAGCATTCAATTCATCCAGGGTCAAATTCGCCCCCGTATAGGCACGAGTAGAACGACGGCGGAGAATAGTATTTTCCAGCACCTGCAAATTTTCTCCCCAATCAATCGGGGATGTTTGTGTCGAAACCTTCAAACAAAAAGGAAAATTATACTTATCTTCCAGGGATTTTTCTGGTTCGACAACAGCGGGAATTTGGGGCCGTGAAGGCGACAACTCGATCTGGGTTGCCCGATGGAAGTATGGGAGCAATTCCCCATCCAGCAGATTAGGATAATCGATTTGAGGAGGTGTTGGCAAGGTTGTCGGCGCCAGGGGCAAGTTTTGTTTCACATCGAGCAAATCTGCCAGGGGAATAACCGCGATCGCTCCTTCCTGCTCCGAGTTGAGGTAAAGTAACTGGTTGACTGCCTCATCTGCGAATCCACCGATTAAGTGGGGTCTATACTGAGCGATCGCGCCAGCTAATTCAATATTGCCCAGTAAATGCCCCGTATCCAAGAAAATTCGCCGGTAAGCTCGGTCTTGGTAGCGCCACGCCGAGCGGTAAAATACACTTGTCGTAACGAGTGTTAGTTGAGTAGCTTCTAAAACCGGATGCCAAAAACAAGCGGATTGCAACCCAGTCCAGACGCTATCTTCCCAAAAATGAATCAGGGAATGGGTTTTAGACTGGTAGTTGTAAAGTCCTGGCGGTAGTAGCGGCGTACCCCGCGAGATTAGATAAACCTCTGCCGGATACAATCCCCCAGCAGAAGGTGCTGACCTCAGATACAATGGTTCTCCGAACATCGTCGGCACTCTAGCGGTTAAGCCATAGCTGCAAAACAGCAACCGCGATAGACGCCGCCACCACTTCTGGGTGTCGGATGGATTTTTTGACTCTAAGGTGTCCTTCAGATAGGGTTTGAGGTCAAAGGTTGTGCCAAATTTGTATTCTTTAAAAGGTGAAGGTTGTTTTGACCAGTCTAACCCCTGACTTTTTGTCGATATTGTCTCTGGGTCGTATTTAGTACGCTCGTGGTAATGTTGAGCGATAGATTCTCGCAATTGTGCCATACAGGTTTGGGGATGCTACTGCACTTGCCTTTGATTTTGACACGTGCGATCTTAAAAGTCTTCCACAAAATTGGTAATTGGTAATTGGTAAAAAGTTTAACTTTTCCCATGACCAAAAGATACATGCTGTTTTACAAACCCTATGACGTTTTAACCCAGTTCAGCGATACGGATCCCGGTGGGACAAAAAGGCGCACGCTAAAAGATTACATTCCGGTTGCCGATGTGTATCCAGTGGGACGCTTAGATCGAGATAGCGAAGGGTTGCTGCTGCTGACCAATGATGGTTTACTTCAGCACAAGTTGAGCGATCGGAAATACCACCACGAACGCACCTACTGGGTGCAGGTGGAACGCATTCCAGATGACGCCGCCTTAAACCAACTGCGAATTGGCGTCGATATTCAAGATTACCGCACCCGACCCGCCAAAGTGCATCTATTGCCAGAAGATCCCCAACTACCACCGCGCGATCCCCCGATCCGGTTTCGCAAGAACGTACCCACCGCTTGGTTAGAAATAACACTCACAGAAGGGCGCAACCGTCAAGTGCGGCGAATGACAGCAGCGGTAGGATTTCCCACCCTGCGACTGGTCAGGGTAACGCTCGCTCACCTGCGCCTCAAGGGTCTAGAACCGGGTCAGTGGCGCGACCTCACCAGCACCGAACTCAAACAATTGCTAAGCCTTTGTCGGCTATAGGATAGAGGAAATTGGATAAATATTCAGGATTTAGATCAAAAAGCATGAAAATTGCTAGTAGGGTTGGGTGCGGTCAACGGTCACCTGTTATCCCAAGGTGCGGCGTTGACTTCGTTAATTTTAGTTGGTACGGAGGAAGATTATTCCCGCTCCCCCTTCCAAGTCGCGCCAGTCTTGCCAAGTCCGTTGCCCTCGCATTCCTGGTGCATAACCACACCCACTAGGATTCTCGCAGCCAGAGCGTTACCAGCAAACCGGCTCGACTGTAAACTCCAAGCACAACGGGATATGCCGACCGCACGCAAAGCGAACGCTGGCTGACACCAGTCCTGGTTATATTAGTTAACCTGGACACAGAGCCATGCTCGCAGAAAAATTATATGTGTTGAGTTATAGGTTAATAGTTTTAAGTAACTTAACTCAAAACTCGGCGCGGGCAGCGCCGTGAGACATAATTTTGGGAAGAAAAATATCGCCAACCTGCCCCAAAAAAGTCAAAAACTATTAAAAGGCTCACCCTGGGAATAGAGGAAATCCCCAAAATGCTTATCTGTCCCCAATGCCAGTTTGAAAACCCGGATACCAACAAGTTCTGTCAACAGTGCGGCACCTCCCTGACCCACAAAACCTGTCCGGAATGCGGCACCTCTGTCACCTACAGTGCCGAAAATTGCCACAATTGCGGTGCTTTCACCGGAACCCTGTGGTGGGCGATCTTGAAGCGTCCGAGTGATTCGCCACCATTTTCATTCAACAATCTTGAGTCGGAAAAATTTAGCCCGTCTCTTAACGTTGAACCGCTCAAGTTTGATTCGACCAACACCTCGCTCCCAGAAACCGCAGCAAACAACGCCTCCCAGCTGCCAGCACCAGATCTGATCCCAGAAAAACCAATCAATTCTATTGTGACGGGGTACCAAACGCCAGATAATCAGGTGCCAATGTTGTCCCCGGACACCAATCTGACAGGGACGAACGCTGTAAATTTTACCGCTTTGGGGAACAGTGGCGAACCGCTCTGGCCATCCGACTCGGAAATGGTGGCTTATTTAGATTCCCAGGGGCGCTATCAACTCAAAGAACCGATGAAGCTGGTAAATGACTCATCAATCCAGGTAGTAAGAGTGTTGGATCGAATGCCCCTGCAAGCGTCTCCCCTGGAGGTGCTACTTGTGCAACGGCAGAACATTGAGAGCAACGACGCTGGCTCAAATTTCAATCACCAGGAAGCAAGTACCATACCAGCGATCGCGCTACCCTATTTGGAGCTAAAAGAGCAGTTCAACTCAGCGATCCCAACAGTTCACGATGCTTGGATTAGTAACGGGACGCAAGTAATATTGCTAGAACACCACCCTCATTGGGGTTATCTATTAGACCTGTGGCGCGATGACCAGATTCCCCAAATGCAGCTGTTGCACATACTCTACGATATGGCATCTTTGTGGTCAGCCACAGAACGCTTCAACTGTCGTCAAAGCCTGCTGTTGTTGACGAATTTGCGGGTAGATGAAGACCAGACCCTAGTGCTGCAACAGTTGTATGAAGACCCTCCAGGTCAAACCCTAACGCTAAAAAGTTTAGGGCAAGTCTGGCAGCATCTATTTCGGCAAACCGGAAGGACGCTGCTGGGATCAATGGGTCAGCTGATGAGCGACCTTCAGGCAGATACAATTGCCAGCATCGATCAGCTACGATCGCGCCTAGACGAAATTGCCAGCGAACTTCAAACCGACCTGACTCTAACCTCAGCTATGCTTCCCCTCGATCCCGATCCCAACTTAGAGGCAGAATTTGAAGACATACCAGAGCCGCCTAAGACTACGCAACTGCATCCATATCCAGGTGGTGGTGAGGGCGGCGAAGATGCACCCACAGTAGTTCTGCCTATGCAGTTGCTCAGCTTGGAAGATGCAGGTCGCACAGATGTAGGGCGATCGCGGCGGCACAACGAAGACTACTTTGGTATTCAAACCCAAATCAGCAAGCTGGAAAACCCCTTCGGTCGAACCGTACAGGCAAAAGGGCTTTATATCCTCTGCGATGGCATGGGGGGACATGCTGGGGGTGAGGTCGCCAGCGCCTTGGCGGTAAAAACCCTGCTCGAATACTTTCAAACTCAGTGGCAAGACCAACTACCCGACGAAGACTGCATTCGCAAAGGCGTGCTGCACGCCAATCAAGCGCTGTTCGACCTGAATCAACAGGATGCCCGCTCTGGTAGCGGACGGATGGGAACCACTCTGGTTATGGTCTTGGTTCAAGATACTACTGTCGCGATCGCCCACGTGGGAGACAGTCGCCTCTACCGCATCAGTCGCACCTCTGGTCTAGAGCAGCTGACGGTAGATCACGAAGTGGGTCAGCGAGAAATTGCCCGGGGAGTCGCTCCCGAAATCGCCTATACCCGTCCCGACGCCTACCAACTCACCCAAGCTTTAGGCCCGCGCAACGCGCAATTCGTCATCCCCGACGTACAATTTTTTGAACTAGACGAAGATACCCTACTGCTGTTGTGTTCCGATGGCCTTTCGGATAATGACCTGGTGGAAAAAAATTGGCAAACTCACCTCAAACCCCTGATCAGTTCCCGCAACAACCTTGACCGGGGTGCTAACGATCTGATTGAACTGGCTAACCAGTACAACGGTCACGACAACATCACCGCTGTTTTGATCCGGGCGAAAGTCCGACCGGATCTAGAGCAAGCTAAATTTAGTAATGGCTGATTGTCAGCGGTCAGCGGTCAGTCGGGACTGCTCCGATCAGATAATCTTGAGCCAAGCAGCCAAAAATATCGTTACAAATGCGATTTTTGCAGCGATAGCTACCCTAGCCTACCCTTCGGGTGCCGCTCTACTCGGTACGGGGAACGGCAACGCTTGCCGTGAAGCGAAGCTATCGCTTCAGCGATACGCTACACCCGCAGCGTGTCGCAAACATGTATCTCCCTTTCCAACTGACAACTGACGACTAAATAATAACTAACTAATGGGATTTTCTGATGTGGTCACGCTGACCCTCTTACATCCCCAAAACCCAGATGGCGAACTACAACAGTGGCGCTTCGAGCGCTCTGGTGTGATTCGCATTGGGCGATCCCCAGATAATGACGTGGTTCTCAACGATAATCGAGTTTCCCGCCATCATCTGGAACTGCGGCGCATCGACAACGCCACCTCGAAATCAGGACGCTTGCTTTCCTCGGCTTGGCGTCTGGTTAATCAAGGCACCAACGGCACTTTTGTCGATGGCGTCTTGGTGTCTCAAGCTTGGGTGACAGATGGTTCCCTGCTGCAATTAGCCCAAGGAGGCCCGCGACTCAAGATTCAAATCCAGTCGCTTCAGTTCAGTTCTGGTTTCCTATCCCGTACTATCCCACCGAGTTGCACACACGCGGGCAATTCCCCCGACAACTTGTTTTGCATCCACTGCGGTCAACCCCTCAAGGTTGACCGTAAAATCCGTCAATATCAAGTATTGCGGAGCTTAGGACAGGGAGGAATGGGCACCACCTATCTCGCTTGGAAACAGGGTAACCAACCAGTCCCTGGTAGTGCCTTTATTTCCAGTCCCGGTGCGGGGAAGTTGCTGGTACTAAAGGAAATGAATGCTGACATGGCTGAAATTGCCAAAGCCCAAGAACTGTTTGAACGAGAAGCGCGGACGCTTAAGTCGCTTCACCATCCGGGGATTCCTCAGTTCTATGATTTTTTTGTCGAAGGCGGTAAGAAATACCTGGCAATGGAGTTAGTCCACGGTCAGGATTTGGAAAAGCGCGTTCTCAACTTAGGCCCGGTGCCGCCTCACCAAGCCATCGCCTGGATGATCCAAACCTGCGAGGTGCTGGAATACATCCACCGGCAAGATCCCCCGCTCATCCACCGCGATATTAAACCCGCGAACTTGATGGTGAGGACGCGAGACAATCACATCGTGGTGCTGGACTTTGGGGCGGTTAAAGAAATCGGCACGCCTTTGGGGACTCGCATCGGCGCAGAAGGCTACAGCGCCCCGGAACAAGACCGGGGACAGCCGGTAACCCAATCCGATCTTTACGCGATTGGGCCAACCCTAATTTTTCTGCTCACGGGTGAGGGCCCCCACAAGTTTTATCGCGCCCAGGGACGGGGTTATCGATTCGATCTGGAAAACGTCCCCACGATCGCCCCCCAGTTGCGGGCAGCGATCTTGCGGGTCACTCAGCCGCATCCGAGCGAGCGCTACCAAACCGCAATGGAACTAGCGATCGCCTTAGCCGATTGCCTCTAAGCCATCTCAGCCTGACGGGGCGCAAAGCGCACCCAAGGGAGGCATTATAGCTATTTAGGTTGCTCTTGGTGTGCGTGCAGCATTAATGCTGCACGCTTGACAGACTTTCGCCGTACCTCATCAGGCTGCAAACCGCTATAGCATTTGCGTTGTTGATTTATCTGTCAAATCCAGTTTTGGCACGTCAGTTGCACCAGCGAATACCACTGATCGCTGGACAATTACAGCGGATTGCCAGCGAAGTGTTGGCAAGCCAAAAGGCCAAGGTTGGTCAAGCGCGCACTATTAATGCTGCCGCTAGCGCATTCCCGCTATACCTCATACGGCTGCAAACCGCTATCACTATTCATCTTCCCAGGCTTCTACTGCTAGCAGTTCGCTTACCGGATCTTGCATTGTGAAGCCAAAGTCCAGCAATTCTTTTTTCCAGTAAGACCATTCTTCGCCGTAAAGCAGGGCGATTTTCCAGATACTGTCGGTGGGCTTGAGCAGATTAGACGTTACAAGCGAGCCCACCTGACGTTGCAACTTCACCATCGGGTGAATTACTTGCTGAGCCATACACTCCATGTTGATTGGATTAATTTTGCAAATATTTAACTAACAAGGCTTTCCGCTTTTTTATGGATTACCTGTGCGTAGAGTGAGGTGCTGTAGGAAAGCGAACCTTTACTTTTCCAGCATAGCACAGGTTCTTACAGCAAAACATTTTTTTGTTTGCTGCGAGCGCCAAAAGCAATACATATTTAATTATACAACGAGAACCTGCACAATTTGACAAATCCTTTACAGAAGTCAGAGGTTGCTCCCCCGACTTAGGGCAACCGGGCAGCATTCAGCGGCGCTAAAGCGGCAGAATGCAGCATCAAACCGTACTCTAACCCTTCCACCACTGCCTGATAGGAAGCTTCCAAAATATTGGTCGAAACACCTACTGTCGTCCAGCGTTGATCGCCGTTGCTCGATTCGATCAAAACGCGGGTTTTTGCAGATGTGCCCGTATTGCCATCGAGAATCCGCACCTTATAATCGGTTAACTCGAACTCGGCAATAACGGGATAAAATTTGATCAAGGCTTTGCGTAATGCGGCATCCAGTGCCGCCACCGGGCCATTGCCTTCAGCGGCTTCTAGAATATCTTTGCCGTTGACAGATACTTTAATCGTTGCCAGGGCATAAGGAACCGAGTCCGATTCCCCCTTACAAGGAACAATATCGCAGTGGACTTGGAAACCCTTAAGTGTAAAGAATTGCTGCCTTCCTCCCAATGCCTCGCGCATCAGCAACTCAAAACTCGCCTCCGCCCCTTCAAATTGATATCCTTGATTTTCCAATACTTTGAGCCGTTCTAAAATTTGGCGACAAGCTGGGTTTTGCTTATCCAAGTCGATGCCAAAACTGCGAGCTTTTACCAAAATGTTGCTCAGTCCCGCTTGCTCGGAAATCACGATGCGGCGGGTATTTCCCACTGTTTCTGGCTGAATGTGTTCGTAAGTCAGAGGATTGCGCTCAACGGCTGAAACGTGAATACCCCCCTTGTGAGCAAAGGCAGAAAGTCCGACAAACGGCGCGCTATCGTTGGGTGCAAGGTTTACCACTTCACTGACGCAACGGCTGATTTGGGTTAAATTCACCATCTGCTCTTCCCCGATGCAGCAGTATCCTAACTTGAGTTGCAAATTGGGGATCAAGGAACAAAGATTGGCATTGCCGCACCGTTCGCCGTAGCCGTTGATCGTGCCTTGAACCATGTTCGCACCTTCCATTACAGCAGCGATCGCATTAGCAACTGCCGTATCCGCGTCGTTATGGGTGTGAATCCCCAACTGAATTTGAGATTGACCAATTGCTTCTCTTTCTAATGCTTTGGCGACTGCGCGGACAATTTGAGCGATTTCCTGGGGTAAAGTGCCGCCGTTGGTATCGCAGAGAACCAGCCATTCCGCACCGGCACGCAGCGCTGCTTGCAGTGTCTTTAATGCATAATCCGGATTCTGCTTGTACCCGTCAAACCAGTGTTCGGCGTCGTAGATCGCCCGCCGTCCCTGACTGCGAAGGTACTCGATCGTATCTGCTATCATTGCCAAATTTTCATCCAGGCTGGTCTTCAGCCCCTCTGTAACGTGCAAATCCCAGGATTTTCCGAAAATCGTCACCCAGCGCGTTCCTGCTGCCAGCAGCGCTTGTATCAGCGAATCCTCCGCTGCTTTGACATGGGGTCGTCGCGTCGAGCAGAAAGCTACGACTTCTGCTTGAGCCAGGGGTTGTTCTTGCAGTTTCCAGAAAAATTGCACATCCTTCGGATTTGCTCCCGGCCATCCGCCTTCGATAAAGGGAATTCCCAAAGCGTCTAGCTGTCTGGCAATTCGCAATTTATCTTCGATCGACAGCGAGATGCCTTCCCGTTGGGCACCGTCTCGTAGGGTAGTGTCGTAGATCCAAATCCGGTTAGATGCTTCAGTGGTCATAGGGAGATAGGAATAGGGATAGCGAGAGAGTGGTTTCGCGCTGCCTGCCTTTGGCATATGGCGCGTTTGTGGGTGATGAAAGCGACAAGCAAGAATTTGAGGACTCTTCGTTTCTACCAACTACAAGGGATCGCTCTCGCCCCCGAGTCAGGTGTAATTCTTATCCTACCCCTCCTAGGGGGTTTGCCCTCGATTTTTCATCCTTATTTCAGAACGGGGTAAGCAACCAATTGTAAAGAAATATAAAATAAGCAAACAAGCGAGCAAAAAATCTCAGGTTGCTATGCCCAAGGTAACGGCTCAAGGAAAGACAGTGACGTGGGAAGTCGGCGCAAATCTGCGTCAAGTCTTGCTGCAAAACAAGATTGATTTGTACAACGGACAGGCGAAATCGATCAACTGTCGCGGGATCGGCAGTTGCGGCACTTGTGCTGTAGAACTGGAAGCGGAAGTATCGCCAGCGAACTGGAAGGATAAAGCGCGGCGCAGCCTCCCTTTGCACAACCCAAACAAAAATCGCCGCTTAGCCTGTCAAACCAAGGTATTGGGGGATGTTCGCGTCACAAAATTTGACGGATTTTTTTTGGGGTCAGGGCGACCAACCCTTGTGGACACCGGAAGGATAAACTAGAAACAGTGGCGAGTTTGGCATCGCTGCCAATCCCTATCCACCTCTTACGCTTGATCGGATAAAATTCGGACAATTGAAAAAAACCATAAAAGCGTTCAAAGAGGAGCGAATAAGCCTATGAGTAGGTTAGTTGCCAATATTCTGATTGCTATCGGTATCATTATCCTGATCCGAGCAGTGGTGGACTTCCAAACGAATGGGGGAGTCAATACGGCTAACCAAACCCCCAGTCCCGTTAGCCCAACAGCTACCGCCACTCCCACACCCGAACCCTTGGATAAGGATACAGCAGCAAATCGCCCCGCAACTCCCTCCCCTGCCTCACGCCCAGCGGCAGACAGGAGCGTTCCAGCACTTTGGTAAAAAGGCGGTAATAGCACGTAAGCGTGCGCGAATGAAGATAGAAAGTGACATCCTGATCGTTGGTGGCGGTATTATTGGACTCTCGCTAGCTGTAGAACTGCGGCTCTTAGGCTCTACCGTCACCGTTATTAGCCGAGATTCCCAGCCAGCAGCAACAATGGCGGCGGCGGGAATGTTGGCTCCCGAAGCAGAAGGTTTACCAGCAGGTCCTATGCTGGATTTAGCCTTGACTTCCCGCGCCCTATACCCAGAATGGACGCGCAAACTTGAAGAATTGACAGGGTTATCATCCGGGTATTGGCCTTGCGGTATACTTGCCCCAGTTTACAAGCAGGGAAGCTCCAGAGCAGGTGAGCAGGTGAGAAATTCATCTGCCAGATCGGGGATATGGTTGGATTTTGAAGCAATTCATCAATGCCAAAGCGGACTGGGTGCAGATGTCATCGGCGGGTGGTGGTTCCCAGAAGATGCCCAAGTTGATAGTCGCGCCTTAGCACGGACGTTGCGGGCAGCAGCAGAAGCGCTGGGTGTCAATATTATGGAAGGGGTGACGGTTGAAGGCATTGAGCAGCACCAAGGAGTTGCTCGCGCTGTTCAAACCTCAGCAGGCAAATTCTCTGCCTCCCAATATGTCCTCGCGGCGGGTGCTTGGTCAAATGAATTATGGCCCCTACCCGTCTATCCCAAAAAAGGGCAAATGCTATCGGTGCGAGTACCTCCAGAAATTCACCCACCCCTGCGACGAGTTCTGTTTGGCGAACAAACCTATATCGTGCCGCGTCGGGATGGTCAAATTATCATCGGCGCTACCAGCGAGGATGTTGGATTTACCCCCCAAAATACCCCCGCTGGGATTCAAGCATTACTCGCTAACGCCATCCGCCTCTATCCGGCTTTAAAAGATTTTCCCATCGCCGAATTCTGGTGGGGATTTCGACCCGCGACACCAGATGAAATGCCGATTCTGGGAGCGAGTCCAATGCAAAATTTAACCTTTGCTACGGGTCACTACCGCAACGGTATTCTACTCGCCCCCATAACCGCCAAGCTGCTAGCAGACTATATTTTGCAGCAAAAATCCGACCCGCTGCTGGATAATTTCCACTATTCCCGTTTCTATAAACCTTCCGATTCCCCTAACGGCAAACTAGCCGTTTATCCTGGGGCTAAAATATCTACGACCTCTGCTACCGAACCAATGCAAGTATTAGATCGAACCATAGATATCCTTAGCGATCGCCCTTTAACTATTGCTGGCAAAACTTTTAACTCCCGTTTGATGACGGGAACTGGTAAATATCGCAACATAGAAGAAATGCAGCAAAGTATCGCTGCCAGCGGTTGTCAGATTGTTACGGTAGCAGTAAGAAGGGTACAAAGCAACGCCCCCGGACATGAAGGGTTGGCAGAAGCTCTAGATTGGAAGAAAATTTGGATGTTACCCAATACCGCTGGCTGCAAAACCGCTGACGAAGCAATTCGGGTGGCGCGTCTGGGACGAGAAATGGCGAAATTATTAGGGCAAGAAGACAATAATTTTGTCAAGTTAGAAGTGATCCCAGATGGGAAATATTTGCTCCCCGACCCCATCGGCACTTTGGCAGCAGCAGAACAGCTAGTTAAGGAAGGCTTTGCAGTTTTGCCTTATATTAATGCCGATCCGATGTTGGCTAAACGCTTGGAAGAAGTCGGATGCGCCACGGTGATGCCTTTGGGATCGCCGATTGGTTCGGGTCAGGGATTGAAAACCGTCGCGAATTTGGAAATTATTATTGAAAATGCTGGAATTCCCGTCGTGGTGGATGCCGGGATCGGAACGCCCAGCGAGGCGGCACAGGCAATGGAATTAGGTGCAGATGCGCTTTTGATTAATACTGCGATCGCTCAAGCTAAACATCCCCCCGCCATGGCAAGAGCGATGAATCTCGCCGCAGAAGCAGGACGTTTAGCTTATCTAGCCGGACGCATACCTGTCAAGTCCAAGGCTAGCGCTAGTTCTCCCCTCACTGGCACAATTACTGGCTCTACATCGTAATGTAACAAATTGTCACAAAATCAGGAGAGTATTTATACTCGGTTTTTGTTACAGTTATTAATAATAAAAAGCCAGAGGAATTCGTTCATGCCTTATACCACAGAAGACGGCGGTCGGCTGAATAATTTTGCAATTGAACCAAAAGTTTACACAGCGGATGCGCCCACGCAGGAACAAAAGCGCAATTATGCAATTATGGGCGTTGCAGGCGCTTTGCTCGTTGGTTTGTTGGTATTCGTAGCTTACGCTGTTTCCAACGCGAGTTAATCGCCGAACTTCACTAGGGAAAATTTGATCGCGACCAGGTATCGATATCGCAGATACCTGGTTTTATATGATGGGGAATGGGTAAAAAGCCATTAGAATGGCTGGCGGATTATTCTAGATTGCGGCTGGGGATGCCACAATGGGATCAATATCCGTATTTTTTGAGATTGCGGTAAATCCAGTCGGCAACTAAATAAGTTGGAATCTTCGTGCGTAACCGTTCCCTTACCTTTGAAGAAATTGACCCCAGATCGCTGTTCCCATTTGAGCTAGATGAATTTCAGCACCAAGCGATCGCAGCTCTCAATGGGGGTCGTTCCGTTGTTGTTTGCGCCCCCACGGGGTCGGGAAAAACCCTGATCGGGGAATACGCAATTTACCGGGCGCTGCATCAAGGCGGACGTGTATTTTATACCACACCCCTGAAAGCCCTGTCTAATCAAAAGTGGCGCGACTTTAGCAACCAATTTGGCGCGGATGAGGTAGGTTTACTGACGGGGGATGTATCAATTAACCGGGATGCGCCCATCCTGGTGATGACGACGGAAATTTTCCGCAACATGCTGTACGGCACGCCGATCGGGGAAGTCGGCACGTCTTTAGTCGGCGTCCAAGCGGTGGTTCTGGATGAATGCCACTATATGAACGACCGCCAGCGGGGGACGGTTTGGGAAGAATCTATTATTTATTGTCCCCACGAAATTCAACTCGTAGCCTTATCAGCAACAGTCGCCAATAGCCAGCAGCTAACCGACTGGATCGACCAAGTTCACGGGCCAACAGAATTAATTTACTCGGAATATCGCCCCATTCCCTTAGAATTTTACTTTGGCAATCCGAAAGGGATATTCCCCCTGCTCAACGAGAACAAAACCAAAATCAACCAGCGCCTCAAACCGAAAGGCGGACAAATTAAACCATCCCCTGGAAACCGACCGGAGGGCCCGACTTTACCCTTTATTTTGAATCAATTGCGGGAACGGGACATGCTACCGGCAATTTATTTTATCTTCAGCCGTCGGGGTTGCGACCAAGCCGTGTCTGAAGTGAGTAACATGTCTTTGGTTAGTCCAGCGGAAGCGCAACAGTTAAAAATACGGATCGATGATTATTTAAATCGTTACCCGGAAGCGGCGAGAGTCGGACAAGTCGAACCGCTGTATCGGGGAATTGCTGCCCACCACGCCGGAATTTTACCCGCGTGGAAGGGTTTGGTGGAAGAATTGTTCCAAGAAGGTTTAATTAAAGTCGTATTTGCGACGGAAACTCTGGCGGCGGGAATTAACATGCCCGCCCGGACGACGGTAATTTCTACTTTATCTAAACGTACGGACCGGGGACACCGCCTGCTGACTCCTTCTGAATTCCTGCAAATGGCGGGGCGCGCAGGGCGTCGGGGAATGGACGAACTCGGTTATGTAGTGACGCTGCAAACGCCGTTTGAAGGCGCGAAGGATGCGGCTTATTTGGCGACATCACGACCCGATCCCCTCGTGAGTCAGTTTACGCCGAGTTATGGCATGGTGCTGAACTTGCTGCAAACTCATAGCTTGGAAGAAGCGAAGGAACTGGTAGAACGCAGCTTTGGTCAGTATTTGGCGACATTGTATCTGCGACCGCAACAACAAGCGATCGCAGACTTATCCGCCGAAGTGGCTAATATCCAATCCCAAATTGAAGGGATCGACCCGGAAGCATTGGTACAATACGAAAAACTGTACGAACGCAGCAAAAACGAACAGAAAATCTTAAAAACCCTGCAACAGCACGCTGCTGCTATTTCTAGCAGCGATTTGGCATTGGCTGTGAACTTTGCGATCCCCGGAACGATCCTCAGCCTCAAAGGCAAGCACGTAACCGTTTCTGAGCCAATTCCAGCCGTATTGGTGAATAAAATACCGGGATCGGGACAAAGTCCCTATTTGCTTTGCCTGGGACAGAATAACCGCTGGTACGTCATTGCGACAAGCGATGTGGTAGGTTTGCACGCGGAATTGCCCCGCATCGCCGCTGTAGACAATATGGAACCGCCACCTCCCGAAATGCAACTCAAGTTGGGGAGTTCCCGTGGAGGTACGGAAGGAACAAAAGCGATCGCATACCAAATACCCAACCCACCCGCAACGGAAGAACCACCCGAAGTTTATGCCCAAAGACAGCGGTTAGCAGCAGTAGAAGCGCAACTAGCCAATCATCCGATCCACCAATGGGGCAACCCCGCCACGCTGATCAAACGTTACCACCGCCTGGTGAGGTTGCAAGAAGAACTGCAAGATCGTCAGCAAAAACTGCATCGACAATCCCAACTACATTGGGAAGAATTTGTCAACCTAATTGAAATATTACAAGGGTTTAGTTGCTTGGATGGCTTAACGCCTACCGCCAGAGGAGAAGCTGCCGCAGCGATTCGCGGCGATAATGAATTATGGCTGGGTTTGGCTTTAACATCGGGAGAATTGGACGATCTCGACCCCCATCACCTCGCCGCTGCTTGTGCTGCTTTAGTCACCGAAACCCCCCGCCCTGATGCTGGCGTCTGCTACCCCTCCCCCCAAGTCGAAGAAGCATTAGATCGCTTGCGGGGAGTGCGCCGCCAGCTATTCCAAATGCAGAGACGGCGCAACGTTGCTTTACCAGTTTGGCTGGAAGATGAATTAGTTGGTTTAATCGAACAATGGGCGTTAGGGGCAGAATGGCAACAAGTTTGCAGCAATACTAATTTAGATGAAGGGGATTTGGTGCGGATGTTGCGTCGCACATTGGATATCCTATCTCAATTGCCTCACGTTCCCCATTTGTCAGATGGGCTAAAGCGAAATGCGATTAGGGCAATCCAGATTATGGATCGGTTCCCGGTTAATGAGATGGTGGGTTAAATGGTGATGTCATATCAATCAGATACTCGCTGGGATTTAGAAGTTTACAACCGAGACGGTAAAAGAGTGCTTGTCGTTCAACTCAAGAGTAAACTTAATGCTTCTGTGGAATGGGCGGTAGAATTTCGACGTAATATTCTTGCCCACGGCATTTTTCCAACCGCTCCTTATTTCCTCATGGTTTTTCCCGATCGGTTTTATCTGTGGATTGACAGCGATGGGGGAAACGATCAAAGCAAACCAAATTATGTTATTGATGCGCGCCCTATCGTTGGGCCTTATCTTGAAAAAGCTGGAATACCTGCCGATCGAAACATAAGTGTTGAGAGCCTAGAAATAATTTTTGGAACTTGGTTATCAAGAATAATTTATTCAGAGAAACTTCCCGATCAAACAGATGAATCTCAACAATGGCTGATTGACTCAGGTCTTTATGCTGCCATAGCTGGAGGTAGTTTAAAATACGAGGCGGTGGCTTGAACGTTTACGTTGAAACTAACTTTTTGAATCCGGTTGAGCGCTAATACCAAATCCGCTTCCATCACCCCCTTGATGCCGAACGACTCGCATTCGCGGCTACACAAACAAAGACCGCCTGCGCGGTCTATAAAATAAAGGGGGTAATCAATCCGGATTTGGTATAACTTCCAAGAGAACTGACTTTGATTACCCTCCAAGCTGTTTGCGCTCCAATCTTCCCGCTTTTTACAAAGGAGAAGCAGCCGTGGATGAATGCGCGATCGCTCCCCCTCACCGTCTGCTGCACTAGCGGTTCTGGGGGATTGGCGGTGGGTGCGATCGCCAAGATAAAATTGATCGCAAGACCAATCTGGATGCGCCTTCTATGCAGACTTCGATCTTAGCAGCGATCGCAAGGGCAAAAGCCGAAAATCGGTTTGTGAGCGATCGCGAATTATATCGTTGAATTGCCCCTAATAAAAAAACCTCACAGAGTCGTTGCGTAGGGACACGGCATCAGAGATATCTCGGACAAACAGATAACTTTGATCGTGCCGTGTCCCGGCTTCTAATTATGAGTAATCGACCGAACATGATATTACAAGCAGAAGAAGAAAGTTTGCAGCAGGATCTTGCTCATATCGAAGCTGCCAGAACAACGATCGACCAAGATCAAAGCTTGATTGATGCAGCAGCCAAAGAGGAAAATGCCGAGCCATCAACAGCTCAACCATTTTGGGAAAAGATAGCAGAAATTGGCGCAGAAATTCCTGAATCGGAATGGGCAAAGATTCCTCGCGATCTAGCAACCAATTTTGAATATTATATGTATGGAGCGCCGAAAGAAGAATGAGGTGGCAACAAGTTGGGCGAGTAAGCTAAAACTGATATAACGACCTCAGCTTTTAGCAAGGAAAAATATACCCACTATGGGCTATCAGATTACCACGTCTGCGAAAGACGAAATAAAGCCTGGTGTTTTCATGGAAACGAGCGCCAGCCTCAGCGAATCCGGCGAGTTAAACATCTGGACAAGAAGTTGGACTCACAACTTCTTGCAAGGATCTCATTCGAGAGTTGTTGTTTACCTGCTTGGTGAAAACGACCACCATTGGGGAAAAACAGATGCACTTGCTTGTGGAGTTGGTGGAATTGGAGAAACCCTATTGCCTATTTTTGACAAGTCGGTGAAATCTGACCGTTCGGAGCAATACAAATTTCACATTCCTGCCGATTTTGTTTCACAAGTTAAGTATCTGAAGATTGTCCATTTCAGCAAGAACAAGGATTTCGCGGAATATGTAAGGATATTGCATCGCCTTTTATCCGATGACAAGCATCCAACTCATGTTACTAACAACTATACCGGCATCGGTCACATGGAGGGTTGTAGGCTAGGAGACAATGTTAAAGTCGGCGGCGTAATATATGAAGCCAGAGGAATTCAGTTAACTCAAATACCAACGGAGAACAAAACTATGACTCCCAATCCCAAAAATGATACTCGTAGCGGTGATACAATAAATCAGAGTAGTAACTTTGGTATTGGTCACATGAACGGCGGCAAGATTGAGGCGGGTGCGAAAGTCGCCGGAGTGATTAACGAAGCAGAACAACAGAACTTAACCGAAGCTGCTGCCCAGATTCAACAATTACTCGAACAACTGGAGAAGTCTTACCCAACTAATACTACTGCGGGGAAGATGGCGATCGCTACCGAAGCAATTTTGCAAATTGATAGCAATCCGACGCTAGCAGATCGAATCCTCAGTGCTTTGAAAGCTGGCGGAATCTCTGCCTTTGAGCAAGTCCTTAACCATCCCGCTGCGAGTTTCGTCATCGGTGCGTTGGAAGATTGGAAGGAAAGTAAGGGAAGTTAATGCTAGGTTATATGATGGCAGGCTTATTACCCATAATATAAATGGGTGCATCACCAGGATTACCCACAATCATCAGCCGGGACACGGCAGGATTAAAGTTATCTGTTTGTCCGAGATATCGTCAGATGCCGTGTCCCTACGCAACGACTCTGTGAGGTTTTTTTATTATGGGCAATTCAACGGACATGATATTAGTTATCAATGACATTAAAGACATAGACACGCCCCAATCCTGCGGCGGTCTTTTTTGATTGATCTTGTGGGTGATCGCTCCAAAGTTCTGGTTTGATCGCTACTTGCCCTCACAACTAACTTTCACTATCTTCTAAGCAGTTTGCGATCCAATCTTGCCGCTTTTTACAAATGAAAAGCTGCCACGGGTGAATGTGCGATCGCTCTTTAAGAACGTGAAAGCAATTATAGCGATCGCTAAGATCAAATTTGTCAGTAGTCAAGGACAATAATGATGACTAAAACTCAACAAGAAATTGTCCGACAAGGGTATCAAGCATTAGTTGATGCTTTAGGTATCGTTGATACAATTCGCTTTATTCAGCACTTCAGCTCTGGTCAAGGAGACTACACCCAGGAACGCCATGTTTGGCTAGACGGAACCTCGTTACAAGATATTCTGACATTACTCCCTTCCCACCCGAAGAATTTGTATTTAATGAACCGCGAAGACGCGAAGAACGCGAAGGAAGAAGAAGGAAGAAGTACATAATCTTCTACCGGGAAGGGAGTAATGAGGCAGCATCGAGAAGACGATCCAGAGCGGTACGATGAGATCGTTGAATAGCGATCGCTCTGCTATTATGGAAACTCTATAACATAGCGATTAGGGGTAAAGTATGCAAGCAATTCTTTTAAGCCGTGAAGAAGTTGCTCGACTTGCAAAGCAACTATACGAAAGCAGAATCCGCCAAGAAGTGGAGATTGAAGAAAATATTGGCAAGATGGCGATCATTGACATTGAGACAGGTGAATACAAAGTTGATGAAAATGGCTTACGCGCTGCCGATTACTTGCTCAACAAACATCCCCATGCTCGACTGTTTGGAATCAAAATCGGGTACAACGTCGCTGCATCTTTTGGTGGTGGAATTATGGAGCGTGTAGTCAAGTGATTTCGGGAATTGTGGTTGATGGACACGCAATTATTACCATTCCCCAACCATTAGCGATGTGTGGGTTCATGTCAGCGACTCCAGGTAGGGACGCATGACGTTGGCAACCCGACAAATCTTGGCGTAGTGCCAAAGAGAATCCATTGTGCAGCAACGAGAGCGCCAGCTCTCGCGCAAAGCTTCCAGCGCTACGTCCAAACCAATTTTGTTGCGGTATTTGAAGCAGTCTGCCACCGTCTTGGCGATGTTGAACACCCGCACCGTAACTCCAGAAACTAGATGTTCTTCGACACCAGCAGTAAGAGCATTTCCTGACATATATACAATCCGCAGGGGCAGGCTCTCTTCTTTCGGAGGGCGAGCTTTGCTGTCAATAGCTAGCCAGATCTCAAAAGGTGCTTGAGTGGTCAGTCTATGAAAGCGGAGTGCCGACAGCAGACAAACAATACCTTTTGGCACACGTTTGCCAGCAGCAACCAGACTGTAGTTTTCTGTCAAATCGCTATTAGAGAGGGTGTACAGTCCACGTCCGGAGCGGAAAAGCAGTCCTTGGTTTTCTAGACGCCGCAGGTACTCCCGATGAATTCCGTGTGCCTCCACGTCTCTTGGTCGGAGGACACCCACTTGGCGTGCTAGAGCCAGTACTTGCCCTGTTTTCGATTGGCTCATCTGGTGCATTTTGTGTCAAAATGTCGGTAATTATAATTTTAGACCGACATTTTGACACAAAAAGGCAATCATATCATTTCGGGTCGATTACCCCTAATCAGAAGCCGGGACACGGCACGATCAAAGTTATCTGTTTATCCGAGATATCGATGATGCCGTGTCCCTACGCAACGACTGGGTGAGGTTGTTTTATTATGGGCAATTCAACGGACATCATATTAAACACTAACTTCCAAGAGAACTAACCTTAACTACCTTCCAAGCAGTTTGCGATCCAATTTTTTTGCCGCTTTTTACAAATGAAAAGCTGCCACGGGTGAATGTGCGATCGCTCCCCCTAACCGTCGGCTTCACTCCAATCAGTTGCTTTACCTGTTCTGTTGTTAACAACCACCCTTTCTCAGCAGCTTTCTCTAGTTCCTCCAGTCCTTGCAGTGGTTCTGGGGGATTAGGAGTAGGTGCGATCGCTTCCACCAATTTAGTCAATTCCGCAACAATCAGCGATGCGTCGCTTTGATTCTGGGAAGTCTCGATTCCAAAGTTAGATAAAGTCCCGCCTTTTTTTAGGTGTTCGTCTAACTTATCCATCTGCTTCAGTTGCTCAGCCGATATTTTTCCCCGCACCACGGGTTCAATATTCAAAGCCTTCATCCGGTCATATACTGATTGCCTGCTGCTTAGTCCGTAGCGTTCTCGCAGATCGCTTACAAGATAAAGGTCTTTGTCTTTTTCTGCCATTTCCGGTTAAGCGTTAATTTATCTTCTTCCAGTAATTACTAGACAAGTCTGAGTTGTCCTGCTATTATGAAGCGTACAAGCAAATCGCGCCGTATAGAGGATCTGATCCATCCCCTACACGACGACTACCCCCTAAACACGCTAGGAGGCTCAATTATCATGACAAATTTTGACACAGGATGGGGAACAGTACTAATTTCCCTGCCGCAATTGGTTTACGCACAAACTCGCTCGCTCGTGCCTGGAGAAGGCGACACTTTGCCTAAGGTGATTCCTGGTACGAGCAACCTGCCAGTTCCCTCTGATGGCTATGAAGTCGTGAGGGTAATGGTTTTTGGCTCACATTACGGGGTTAATTACACCATCCGTTGGCTATACAGGCTCCAGTTTGCTCAGGTGAGCGAGTGGAGTTTTCTTATGCCTGCTCCCAATCCAGGCGAAGTCATGAGTATTGTCACCAAACGAATCCCGCGCTTGTCGCACTAACTGATCGGTCTTGGGTACAACTTGGTAGCGACTTTGTAGCCGCAGTGCTGGCGATTGTTTTAGCCTCATCGGCTAGCGATCGCCAG
This sequence comes from Microseira wollei NIES-4236, assembly GCF_020521235.1. Taxonomy (GTDB): domain Bacteria; phylum Cyanobacteriota; class Cyanobacteriia; order Cyanobacteriales; family Aerosakkonemataceae; genus Microseira; species Microseira wollei. The sequence goes on from NZ_BLAY01000125.1 coordinate 29,588, forward strand.
TTGCTTCCCATCATCAATAATGAGGAATAGCCATAACCAACAGCAACGGGAACAGTATTAAGTTCCCAGCCGCCATTATTTTCTGCTCAAACTCGCTCGCTCGTGCCTGGAGAAGGAGTCCAACGACTTTACCCAGGCTGACGCATCATAATTCTTCTCCCCCTGAGTCTTCGCCAATAATTTCTTCTAAAGTCTGTTTTTGCCATTTAGCATAATCAGCCGCCTGCTCATTGAGCAGAGCAAAATTAGCTTCAATTCTCGCTGCCACGATCTGTGCAGCAAAGGCAGCTGGGCTACGACCGTGGATTTTAGACCACAACTTTAAACGGTTGTAGTTATATCGCGAGAGAGTGATGTTGATCCGAATATTTTCTTCTGGAAGCTGCATTCTAGTTTTTACACAGATACTTTACTGTATTATGGATCCATAAACACTCTTTGTAAGGAAAAGATTCTTTACAACATCTCTGGAGACACTGTAATATAATCAAAAAAAAGACGCGCCGCCGCATTGTGCTTCCAACACGTTACGGCGACGACTTCCGCTCCTAGTGATTAGCCCAATAGGAGGGCACATCGATCATGACAAACTTTGAGTGCGATTCGTTCAGTTGAAATAAGTAGCAACACTTAGGGAAGACTGGCTGGGAACAGAGAAATCTAAACCCTGACAACTTTATAAGCAAGATGGTGAGCCTAGTACCCTAGAACGGCAAACCCATC
>NZ_BLAY01000126.1 GCF_020521235.1 Microseira wollei NIES-4236
CACGGCATCAAAAGCCTTTTGGTGAGCAATAAATCTGATTTATGCCGTGGTTGGTGAAATACAAACCCCTAGTAGGGGCACGGCATCAAAAGCCTTTTGGTGAGCAATAAATCTGATTTATGCCGTGGTTGGTGAAATACAAACCCCTAGTAGGGGCACGGCATCAAAAGCCTTTTGGTGAGCAATAAATCTGATTTATGCCGTGCCCCTACGGCGTGGTCAAAAGAATTGAAAACCGCTGTAAACGGGCTAACATAATGCAGTGCAAAGCTTTTCGGTCTACTGAATATTGAAAGCGAAAAGGCAAAAAGATGAAATTTGGCTACACCATTGTCTATGTCTCGTCGGTAGCGGATGCACTGACCTTTTACAAGGAGGCATTCGGGTTTGAAACGCGCTTTTTTCATGAGTCTGGTCAGTATGGTGAGTTGAACCCGGGCGAAACGGTGCTTGCTTTTGCCTCACATGCTATGGGTGAAATGAATCTTGACGGACACTATCAAAAAACCGATCTCAATGCTACGCCTTTTGGAGTTGAATTAGCTTTTGTTACTGATGACGTAGCATCATCCTATGCTAAGGCAGTTGCCGCTGGTGCAGTTTCCATCAAGGAGCCAACCACAAAGCCTTGGGGGCAAGTGGTTGCATATGTTCGTTCTAGAGAAGGGTCATTAATTGAGCTTTGCTCTCCCATCGGTGGCTAACAATGCTATTGCAATGCGCTGCCTGAAACTTGCCGTTCTACGCGCGTTCGTGGTTGAGTTACAAACCTAACTGTAAGCCAGAGAGAGAATTAGTCGATTACCCATAATGAGTAGGGGCACGGCATGATTAACGTTATCTGTTTCTCCGAGATATCTCTCATGCCCTGCCCCTACGCCATGGGGCACGGCATGATTAACGTTATCTGTTTGTCGGAGATATCTATAATGCCGTGCCCCTACGCCATGGGGCACGGCATGATTAACGTTATCTGTTGGTCGGAGATATCTATAATGCCCTGCCCCTACGCCATGGGGCACGGCATGATTAACGTTATCTGTTGGTCGGAGATATCTATAATGCCCTGCCCCTACGCAACGGGGCACGGCATGATTAACGTTATCTGTTTCTCCGAGATATCTATAATGCCCTGCCCCTACGCCATGGGGCACGGCATGATTAACGTTATCTATTGGTCGGAGATATCTCTCATGCCCTGCCCCTACGCCATGGGGCACGGCATGATTAACGTTATCTGTTGGTCGGAGATATCTCTCATGCCCTGCCCCTACGCCATGGGGCACGGCATGATTAACGTTATCTGTTTCTCCGAGATATCTATAATGCCCTGCCCCTACGCAACGGGGCACGGCATGATTAACGTTATCTGTTTCTCCGAGATATCTCTCATGCCCTGCCCCTACGCCATGGGGCACGGCATGATTAACGTTATCTGTTGGTCGGAGATATCTCTCATGCCGTGCCCCTACGCAACGGGGCACGGCATGATTAACGTTATCTGTTGGTCGGAGATATCTCTCATGCCGTGCCCCTACGCAACGGGGCACGGCATGATTAACGTTATCTGTTGGTCGGAGATATCTATAATGCCCTGCCCCTACGCCATGGGGCACGGCATGATTAACGTTATCTGTTTCTCCGAGATATCTATAATGCCCTGCCCCTACGCCATGGGGCACGGCATGATTAACGTTATCTGTTTCTCCGAGATATCTCTCATGCCCTGCCCCTACGCCATGGGGCACGGCATGATTAACGTTATCTGTTTCTCCGAGATATCTCTCATGCCCTGCCCCTACGCCATGGGGCACGGCATGATTAACGTTATCTGTTGGTCGGAGATATCTCTCATGCCGTGCCCCTACGCAACGATGCGGTGAGGTTTTTTTATTATGGGCAATTCAACGGACATGATATCAGTCTATACGGCGGGGTAGTTCATACTTTGCGATAATTACTAGGTGTAATATCGTTGACCGTTGCATCGGAATTACGACCTGTAGGGGCAATTAGCAATTAGCAATTAGCAATTAGCAATTACCAAGAAAGGCCGCTCATTCCGATGCAACCGGATTTGATATAACTCCGGTGAATTGGCGAAAATATTTGCCTAAGTGACTTTGACTGTTAAACCCACATTGGAGGGCAATATCTGCGAGCGCAACTTGAGAAAATTGCAACATCTGTTTTGCTCTCTCTACTCGCTGCTGAAGTAAATATTGGTGCGGTGAAATGCCCATCGATTGTTTGAATAAACGGCTAAAGTGAAATTGACTGACTCCTGCTATAGCAGCCAGATCGGCTAATTTAATATCTCGATCTAAATTGACGCTGATGTACTCCGACACTTGCAAGATTTGGCGATCGCTCAATCCCCCTTGATAGATTGGCACGCGAGGTTGCGTCGTAGAATACTCGCGCAATAAATTTACCGCCAGTACGTTCGCCAAAGATTCTACATAAAGCCTCCCCACCCAACCTCCGCCTTTGTGCAGTTCTGCCCGCAGCAGCATCAATGTTTGTTCCAATTGCGGATCGCGCACTCGAAACTCGGTTACCAATTCCAGACGATCTGGATCGATTTCCGTTGTTTCCTGGGCGACAGATCGCAAGAATTGGATAGGGATTTGAACGTGTAAAAAACAATCCTCGCCTTCTGCGCGGTAGGTAGCAGGAATGTCAGCAGGGGTAATCGAAATATCTCCTTGGGAGTAAAGTCCCGTGTAGCGGCGATCGCCTACAACTTGATGAATTCGGTGAGGACGGGGTGCTAAACACAATGGGATCAAATGCGCTGCATAACCTTCTGGAATATCTATTCCAGAAGGTGGCTGCTGAAATTCTTCCACCAGCAACGGTTCCCAACCGAGTGCTTGACTCGAAACGATCAAAGACGGGATTTTGCGGTTGGATAAATTGGTGCTGCCAGTCTGAGATGCTTTCACCATCAGAGTTCTGACCTGTTTGTGAAACTTACAGCAAGATTTTGACAATCGCGCAAGATCTAAGTAGTTCAGCGCTCTGGATTCACTTAATTTGTAATTGGATCAAGTTACAAACCTTAACAAAAGGTTAGGTTCCCAAAGATGGCTCACTGACTGCACATAGATGCGAGTCCGCGAGGAGAGCGATTTCCCGAAGGGAACACTTTGCAAACGCACTCGCGCCCCATGACGAATTGAAGCCGAAAATCGTCAAACAGATTTGTGGCAACAACATGAAACCCAGGAGAAACCCAATGGAAAAACGGATAGCGATCGCAAGTTGGGGATTTCCTACGCAACGACAGTACGAGTTGGGCAATGGTTGGGACGGCGCGATTTCATGGGCATTCAGCAAGCCGCTTGGGTAAGTATGAGCATTAGTACGATCTTTATGCTGGGTATTTCGATCGTCTTTTTGGTTTTCCCAAAACAGGTCATTGGCATTTACTTAGACGTGCAAAATCCGGAGAATTCAGCTATCATCACCTTGGCACTACCACTCTTGATTATTGCTGCGATCGCTCAAGTTTTAGATGGTTTCCAAAAAGCAGTATATGGCTCTTTGCAAGGTCTGCAAGATACTCAAGTTCCCATGCTGCTGAATGTGTTGGGCTATTGGGGTGTAGGCTTATCGGTGGGATATGGATTGGGGTTTCATCTGGGGATGGGTAGTGTAGGGCTTTGGCTCGGGCAATCAGTGGCGATCGCTGTTGTAGCAGGGCTGTTTCTTTGGCGATTGCGAAAGTCGATCGCCCAAGGAAAATTGTGCTAAGTAGGGCTTGCTGAAAAAGCAGTTTAAGTTGTTGAAGTCAGCATCACCCGTTTGCCGATCTCGATTTGTTGAGCAATATCGCAGGCAATTATATCGGCTCCCTGCTGTGCCAAATTCATCGTTTGTGCTGCGCCCAGCTATCTTAAACGGTACGGAAATCCTCAAACGATCGCCGACTTGAAAAATCACAACTGCCTTGCTTTTATTTCAGCTTGGAGTTAAAGCAAAAGGGAATTGTTGGGTAAAGAGATGGAGAAAGTAAATAAGTTGAAGCGATCGCAGCACAACACGACGATGAACTGACATCTATCTTGACTCAGTGGCAAACCTATGACTTTGGGCGATCTCAAAACAGATAGAATCAATCTTTATTGTTGCAGAATATGTTGTCCTGAGCCAAGAGGGAGTTGTGCTTCTCCCAGAACACCTATCCTACGAAGAAGGCGCATCATTGCCCTGTGCTGCCGTCACGGCTTGGCATTTTGCAAAAAAGTATTGATGTTCAAGGCATTTATGTCGGGAGCCGCGAAATGTTTGAAGCCATGAATCGGGCGATCGCATTGCATCAAATCAAACCGATTATCGATCGAGTGTTTCTCTTGAACGAAGCACCAGAAGCTTATCGCTACCTGCAAAGTGGCAGTCACTTCGGGAAAATTGTCATTCAACTATAAAGTTGAGCAATTCCTGGAATGTTGTCATTGCTATGTCCTCGAGCGATCGCTGCTTGATAAACGTTATGAATGGCAGCGATTCAAGATGTTCGCGTTTGAGTCCTATGCGATCGCGTTGGCAAAATCTGCCAAACGTTGATTAAAGTAGTCCGAGTTTTCCCATTGGGGCGCATGACCACCCGTTTCATAATTGAGACTTGGACAAAAACCGGAGCGAAATTGGCTTCAACCCCAGATAGAGACGGACTGGTAGCTCGAATCGGTATCGACTAGAGGCTAGGGGTTTCAGGCATGGTTGGGTCATATCCCATTAACTGCTTTTAGCTTCTCTGGATTGACAACTGCAAAAATTGCTTGGATGCTTTGACCTGAAAATTCAAAACTAAAAGTGCTTTGAGGTTTCCCTTCCATAGTATTCAAAATTCCAAGTTGATGATTAATCCAAACAATTTGAGAACTGAATGTAGGGATCAGCCGACTCCGCCGAATTGCGACCAAGAAGCGAGCTACTTTTTGACAACCCTGTAACGGTCGCTGTGCTGCTGTTACTTGACCACCCCCATCTGAGAAGAAGGTGATATCCTCTGCCATGAGTGCAATGAGTTTATGCAGATCGCCTTGATTCCAACTAATCAAAAACTGTTCGATAATTTCCTCTTTTTGTTCAAGAGATAGGCTGATGCTGGGTCGGCGAATCACCAGATGTTGACGCGCACGACGCACAATTTGACGGCAATTCGGAATGCTCTTGCCAACTGTTTTAGCAATCTCTGAGTAATCATAGTCAAAAACTTCGCGCAACAAAAAGATTGCTCGTTCGGTTGGGGATAAACATTCGAGCAGCATGAGAAATGCAAAGGATAACGACTCTGCTAATTCAGCATTGTCTCCCAGAGCGTTAATCCCGTCGGTCATCAAAGGTTCTGGCAACCAAATCCCGACATATTTCTCTCTTTGTACGCGAGCAGAACGAAGCCGATCGATACACAAACGGGTGATGAGACTTGACAGAAATGCTTTGGGAGATTGGGCGATCGCTTGGGTCAATTGCCAACGTATCCAGGCTTCCTGCACCATATCTTCTGCATCGGTGGCACTACCAAGCATCCGATATGCGATCGCAAACAGCAAGGAACGATGCTGATTAAATATTTCTAGGCGTTCCATAGTCTACCAGTCTGTTGCTAACTTCATCAGTTTGGCTCGCGCAGTTGCAATCTCTCGTTGCCGAATTTCGTCTGACATAAATTGATCGGGTACGGGTACAACCGTTACATCATCAATCCCGATGAATCCCAACAGCGAGCGCAAATAAGTATCGCAGAAATTCATTTCACCTTGGGGCGTACCTACAACAAAATTTCCGGCACTTGGCGTAATGATGAGGGCTTTTTTACCCTTTGCCAGTCCTTCAAAGGTATAGGTTGCCGGATCGAAGGTAAAGGTGCGATTGATGCGGACAACATTATCCAAATATGCCTTTAGGGTAGATGGAATACTAAAGTTATACATTGGCACGCCCAGCAAGAGACGATCTGCCCAGAGTAACTCTTCAATCAATTTCTCTGATTCAGTTAATGCGGCTGCCATTTGATCTGATCGCTTCTCTGGCAAAGTGTAATTCGCCTTTGTCCAAAGTCCCGTTGGATGAGCAGGTGGATTTATCCCAACATCGCGCTTTTTGTGCTGAATTCCGCAATGAGACATTTGCCAAGCTTGGACAAACTCATCGCTCAAGCAGCGCGAAATCGAACCCTCTTGGCGAACACTCGATTGAATCTCAAGTAACTTCATCGTTGATTCTTCGTTCTACAACCTCTATTCATAAGACGAAAAAGCGCTGCTACTTGTGACAGGCTTCAATTCTCAACCTGAAATCCCCACTGAGGACTTGCGGCATAACAGCAGAGGTCATGGGTGCGGTTTATACTGAGAGAGCAACCAAGTGCAGTAAGGAATGGTATGACAATTACGGCTGCTCTGGCATACCTTTTTATTGTTTGCTACTTTGTCATTGAGCGTTTGTTAAGAAAAGGGGAAAAAGCCCTCAGTCTTCAAGCTGGTGCATCCGATCGTGGCAGTTCTCGAATCCTTTGGATTAGTGGTTTATTCAATATCCTCCTTGTTCTGTTTGCTCCAATCTTGAATGCCTATCAGATTGGATATTGGCATAGTGGATATGTTGGCTGGCTAGGGCTACTACTTATGCTTGCTGGACTTGTCATGCGGTACTGGGCTGCTAATACACTCGGTGAGTTTTACACCAGAACATTGCAAATTGTTGAAGCTCAGCGCATCGTTGACCAAGCTCCGTATAACATCATTCGACATCCTGGTTATCTGGGGACATTCCTAATGGAAATTGGCGCAGGTTTAGCGATCGCTAATTGGATTGTGCTGTTACTTGTTGCGGGCATAGGAATGCGATCGCGTTTTTACCGCATCCCAGCAGAGGAAGAAATGCTAGTAACAACATTTCCAGAGCAATACAACATCTACAAAGCGAAAACTTGGAGGTTGATTCCATTCATCTACTAATATTGCAGTCAGCCGCCGAACGAGAATGAATGCGGGAATTACTGAAATCAGAAAGCGCAGGGGTAAACTGAGAAAGTAAATTACCGTTTCGCTTGCGGAAATTACCAAAATGAATGCGCGAATTACTGAAATCAGAAAGCCAACGGGTAAAATGAGAAAGTAAATTGCCATTTGGCTTGCGGAAAATACCAAAATGAATATGCGAATTACTGAAATGAGAAAGCGCAGGGGCAAAATGCTTATTCCAAATGCATAGATCGCAGCTATCACTATTTTTATTGCTGCTGCGAACGGATAGTTATATCATGTCCGCGAGAGATCGGTAGTGTATCGATGGCTAATTGCTAATTGCTAATTGCTAATATAGTATTTTTCCTGACATTAGCCATTAGCGATTAGCTATTAGCAGTTACACAACCGTTGCTACCGGACATGATATTACAGGTTTGACAGTAGCTAGTTTTTCCAGATCAGGTTAATTTTTGACCTTTGCAAACGGTTACCACTGGAGTTCCCCATGATCCGACCGACGACGCCGGATGATTCGGCGGCGCTAATCGCCCTAGCTGTGGCGGCAGAGATGTTCGCCGCGAACGAAACCGAGGCGCTGGGCAAAGTGCTGGCGGACTACTTCAGCGGCAACCTCGATGATGGTCACGTGTGGGTCACTGACGAAGAGGAGGGCGAACCGTGCGGCGTCGCCTACTACGCGCCAGATCCGATGGCGGATCGGACGTGGTATGTATATATGATCGCCGTGCATCCGGACTATCAAAGACGGGGACGCGGAACGGCGTTGATACAGCATTTGGAAAATGAATTGCGATCGCGCGGCGAACGTCTGTTGCTGGTCGAAACATCGGGATTGGCGAAATACGATCGCGCGCGGGCGTTCTACATCAAGTGTGGCTTTGAGCAGGAAGCGCGCATCCGCGACTACTGGGCAGCAGGCGATGATAAGATCGTGTTCCGCAAAGCGTTGAACGCAGACTAGATCGCAGTCTGGGGCAATGGGCGACTACAGTGATTTTCCAGTTGAAGCACATAATCCAACATCAAAATTCTTATTTTGAAATGCTAGAAATCATCTACAAAACTGATTTAGATAATGTTGATTGGGATGAGATGAAAACAACATTATGCGAAGATGCTTTTGATAATGGGCGCAGTCCAGAAGAGCTTAAAACATCATTTGAAAATAGCTACGCTGCCTGTGTTGCCTATGCCGATAATCGAATTGTTGGCACTGCCCGCGTTTTGTCTGATGGTGTTTGCAATGCTTATGTTGTCGATGTCTGGACACTCAGCACGTATCGTCGTCAGGGCATTGCAACAACAATGATGCAAAATCTACTAAGTCGATTAAAGGGGCAACACGTCTTTTTATTTACAGATGATGTTCCCGAATTTTATGCGAAACTTGGTTTTGTGGAGCAACCTATCGGCATGGGACAAGTCATCGGAACATGGTTGGTGAATGAAGCATAGGATGAATATGACCTGAATCAGCCTTGCGTCACACCAATCTACAGCCTTCAGATAGAGTTTTACCTCGCTACTTTTTACTAACATCAACAACGAATGAGGCGCGAGGAAGATTCATGAGAGCAGAAATATCCGCAGTCTGGGACAAGATTCAAAGCATGATTAATGACTTTATTGTCCTGCTGCCGAACATGGTTCTGGCGTTAATTGTCTTTGCCATCTTTTTCTTTGTTGGCAGGGCGATTAAGAAACTGGTCAGACGGGTTACCCGCCACCACCGCCAGGCCCGGAATTTGGGTCTGGTGTTGGGAAGGTTAGCCCAGGGTATTACTGTTCTGGTTGGTTTGTTTGTTGCCTTGTCGATTGTAATTCCCACATTTAGAGCGGGCGATTTGGTGCAACTGCTGGGAATTAGCGGGGTAGCGATTGGTTTTGCCTTTCGCGATATCTTACAAAACTTCCTTGCTGGTATCCTAATTCTTTTGACGGAACCGTTCCGAATCAATGACCAAATTGTGTTTAAAAACTTTGAGGGAACGGTAGAAAATATTGAGACTCGCGCTACAACCATCAGAACTTATGATGGTCGCCGGATTGTAATTCCCAATGCCGAATTGTTCACCAATTCTGTTACTGTGAACACCGCGTTTGAAAACCGCCGATTGGAGTACGACATTGGTATTGGTTACGGCGACGATATTGACCGAGCCAAACAGTTAATCCTGGAAGCAATGCACAGTGTCGATGAAGTTTTGAAAGACCCTGCTCCTGACGCGCTGGTGCTGGAACTTGCAGGAAGTAGCGTCAATATTCGCGCCCGATGGTGGATCAACCCGCCGCGATGGGCAGATGCACTTGACTCGCGGGACAAGGTGCTGTCTGCGATTAAGAAAAAGCTGATTGCTAATGGCATTGACTTGCCCTTTCCGACGCAGCAAATTTTGTTTCACGACCAAACCGAAGAAACCGATGGCGTTCGCTCTCTGCAACGGGAAGGATGGCCCGCTGGTAATGGCGCAGTTCCCAAACCCCGCAGCATTGGCGGTTCCTTGCGAAAACTGATTGAATTGCGATCGCCACAAAACGACAACGGACAATCTTAACCCCAGCACAACTCATGAAAAATGTCAAGTTAAGCAAACTTTGGGATTCGCTCCACTCTAGCTACTGGTTTATCCCGACATTGATGGCGGTGGGGTCGATGATTTTAGCGATTGCAATGCTGACGCTTGACCGCAAGGGTAATGTACCAAACTGGGGGTGGATTTACACGGGTGGAACGGATGGTGCGCGCGCGCTTCTTTCATCGGTAGCGGGTTCAATGGTCAGCGTTGTCGCTACAGCTTTTTCCATTACTATTGTGGCGCTGACTCTGGCGAGTTCAAATTTTGGCCCCCGATTGCTGCGTAATTTTATGCAAGATACGGGGAATCAAATCGTGCTTGGCACTTTCATCGCCACGTTTATTTACTCTTTACTCGTACTGCGGACAATTCATTCAGAAGGAGAAGAATACAACGAGTTTGTACCCCAACTCTCGGTTACAGTCGGTACCGGATTGGCAATTGCCAGTATCGGCGTGCTAATTTACTTTATCCATCATGCTTCAACCATTATTCAAGCGTCCCATGTGATTGCTCAAGTTAGTGCAGATTTAGACAAAGCAATAGATAGACTATTCCCCGAAAAAATCGGCGATGATAAAGCGAACTACCCGCGACAAGTTGGAGAAATACCAGCAAACTTTGACTCGGAAGCAAGTCCAATCAAAGCCACTGGCGATGGTTATTTGCAAGCAATCGATGACGACGAATTAATGAAAATTGCCCGTCAGTACAATTTGCTTGTAAGGGTTAAAACTCGACCGGGAAAGTTTATCGTCAAGGGCACCGATTTAGCGATGGTTTTGCCGGGAGAACGGGTGAATCAGAACCTGAACCAACAGATTAACGATGCTTTTATTTTGGGCAAAGAACAAACTGAATATCAGGATGTACAATTTCCGATCGATCAGTTAGTTGAAATTGCGTTGCGTGCGATTTCTCCTGGTATCAACGATTTACCGCGATTCGGTGCATCGACCGACTCAGCGCCGGATTATCTCGCCTCGCTCAAAGGGATTTTCCCTCGCCCTATCGCTACGACGATGAGCATAATTTGCGCGTCATAGCTCTTGGAGTGACATTTGAAAAGTTAGTCGATAGTGCCTTTAACCAAATTCGCCAGTACAGTAAATCAGATGTGGCGGTGACGATTCGCTTATTGGAAGCTATAGCTTGCATCGCCACTTACACCGGCAATTCCAAACAACGAGAAGCTTTACGCCGTCACGCGGAGATGATTTTAAATAGTAGCCGCGAACAAATTTCCCAGGAGGAAGACCAGAAAGATGTGCAGGAGCGGTATCACCGAGTTATTAAAGCTTTAGAACAGGATTAATTTATATGAACATTAATACTTTAGCTTTATCCGCAGCGCTCGCCATTGGTTTAGCGCTGACACACTTATTTTCCGGCAAATTGCGGTTTGCTCCTATCCCTCGCAGTCGCTGGCTTTCAGCGGCGGGTGGGGTTTCGGTTGCTTACGTTTTTGTGCATATTTTACCGGAATTAAATCAGCACCAAGCGGTATTAGAGCAAGTAGAATCAGGGGTGATTTCTTATCTAGAACACCAGGTTTATTTAATAGCTTTGTTAGGGTTGACTGTATTTTATGGACTGGAGCGAATGGCAAAATTATCCCGTCAGCGTGGCAAAGGCGATATCACCAGTCCCGGCGTTTTTTGGCTGCACATTGCTTCTTTTTCGATTTACAATGCCCTGATTGGCTATCTGCTGCTGCATCGGAACCGGGCATTATTAGTTTGCTGTTGTTTTCTTTTGCCATGGCGCTGCACTTTGTAGTAAACGACTCTGGTTTGCGGGAACATCACAAGCAAATTTATGACCGCATCGGACGCTTTCTACTAGCAGCAGCTATTATTGTGGGGTGGGTGTTGGGTAGCGCTACTGAGATTGGTTTAGCTGCGATCGCAGTTTTATTTGCCTTTTTAGCTGGAGGAGTTATTCTCAACGTCCTCAAAGAAGAATTGCCAGAAGAAAGAGAAAGTCGGTTTTGGGCATTTGCCCTTGGTGCTGGAATTTACACCGCTATTTTATTGGCTTTGTAGCCGCAGAAGTCTCACCACTCATATGATGTCCGTTGAATTGCCCATAATAAAAAAACCTTACCCCGTCGTTGCGTAGGGACACGGCATCAGAGATATCTCGGATAAACAGATAACGTTTATCATGCCGTGTCCCGGCTAATTATGGGTAATCAACCGGACAGGATCTCAGACCAAGTGCTGGTTTTTCTGCTGCTTGGGAAAGTCTTAAAATTATAGTTGCAGCAGCGCGATCGCGTCGCCACTGCAAATTGTGCAATCTGAGGAGACAACAGATGCATCAAATAGATTTAATTGGCAGTTTTGAGGAACGCCAGTTTCCAGATTTTCGTCACCCGACCATCGATACATTGATTTGGGGCAGCAAACGGCATCATATCCCCATCCTACTAGAAATTGATGTGACGGCAGCACGAGAGGCCATCCGCGAGCAGAAAAAGACTGGTCAAAGCATCAGTTTTACGGGTTGGATCGTTAAGTGTATTGCTATTGCGGTCAGCGAACATAAATCTATCCATGCACTCCGCAAGGGAAAACGAAGGTTAGTAATTTTTGATGATGTAGATGTAACCATAATCGTGGAACGAACCGTCCCCGGTGCAGACGAAACGCTGCCGATGCCTTATATTATTCGCAAAGCAAATGAGAAAAGTGTTGCTGTTATAAGCTCAGAAATCCGTACCGCGAAACAATCACCTGTCGCCGTAGGAGAAGTGCAAATTGGTTCCACCCGCGCCGCCTGGATCGCAAAAATTTCGACGATGTTGCCAAGATTTGTGCGCGATTGGTTCTTCTGGCAACCATTGTTTCGCAATCCTTTTCTGTTCAAGCGCATGATGGGTACAGTTTCGGTAACCGCCCTGGGAATGCTCGGTCAAGGTGGGATGAATTGGGGCATTCCCATCGGTATCCATCCTTTGATTGTGGCAGTGGGAGCGATCGCCAAACGACCCGGCATTGTGCATGACCAGATTGTCGTTCGTGAGTACGTCGGACTGACGGTGCTGTTTGACCATGACGTGACAGACGGTGCGCCAGTGGCACGTTTCATCAAGCGATTGCAGGAATTAATCGCCACTGGGTATGGGTTGAAACAAGAGCAAGGGGTTGATATTTCAAAATAAGATTTATTATGAACGAATCGCGGCAGTATCCAACCTATTACAGCAGATTGCAAATGAGTGATATTATGTCCGGTTGTATCGGTACCGTAAGCCGGGGCGGGTTTAAAAAAATTTCTCGTGATTTTACACAATGGCTGGTAAAACCCGCCCCTACATCATCAAAAACTATACACTACCGTTGCTAGCGGACATCATCTGAGGTACAGCCTTTTGGCGCAAGGCAAGTGTAGCGGCACCCTTAAGGGTGCCGCTACACTTGCCTTGCGGTGTACCTCATTCTTCTTTGTGGCATATGAAGTAATTATTTGATTTGGTACTGCAACAGGCTTTAAACATATGCCTAAAGTAATAAATTTAAAAATATATCTTCTATCTAAAGAGCCACGAGTTTTGCATTATTGAGGTTTAATTTAAAATTATGGTGATGCGGTTAATGCTTAAACCCTATCCGAGGCCATATGACTTTTGCTCAAGTCATATCATGTCGGATAGCATCGGTAGTTGAGCCGGAGCGGGTTTAAAAAGATTTCTCGTGATTCCACAGAATGGCTGGTAAAACCCGCCCCTACAGCATCAAAAATTATACACTACCGTTGCTAGTGGATATCCTACCAAACAGTAAAAATTCTGCGATCGCAAGGGTGCAACCGGAGGTATTTATGTATAAACTCAATCGCTTGACACCAAAACCAGGGATATTAAAAATTATCTCTGGAACTCTATTAATCGGTCTGCCAACCATTCCTATTGTTGCGTCAGCAACTCCTTATACTACACTCAGTCCCTGTCCTGGCATTTACTACGAAGAACCTGATAACAGTAATGTTCGGGTTCCCCAGGAATGTTCGCCTAATGCTGCAAATCAAAGATTGAGTCAGCAAGGGTTAAGCCAAAATATGGTAACTCCTGTGAGGCGAACGACTTCCATACAACCACCTTTGCCAGAAACCACACAGAGTCCGATTGCCGCTGTCACACCAATGGCAGGTCAGGTAAGCGTGAAATTAAAAAACGACACAAATGCGCCGATTTCCTATCAAGCGATTGGGCATACAGAACCCCGAACGCTAGCAGGTGGAGAAGAAATTGTGCTGCAAAATCTACCAACGCCTGTCACTGTCACAATGGTGCGCGAAGATGGAGGATTGCTCGAAGTTATACCCATGTCTAGTTCTGCGACGGGGATGCTGGCAATCTCGTTGAATGAAAAGACAGACTTTGATGACAACCAAGGGGCTTTAAGAATTCAAACAGATGGTCAAGTCTTTTTGAATTAGGCAGTAAAACGAATCATATCATGTCCTTAGGTGTCGGTAGTGTATGGATGGCTAATTGCTAATTGCTAATTGCAAGCTTGTCAATTGCCTCCAAGAGCAGCCATTAGCGATTAGCTATTAGCAGTTACACAACCGTTGCTACTGGACATGACATTAGTTTATTCAGCAAGAAGGTGTTTATTATGAATCAATCAGAATCCTTATCTCAACCGCTGACCCAACCCGAATTCGTCGCAACTTTTCGCTTTTTCAGTCGGTTTAGCTTCTGGATACAGTTAGTGTTGGGTGCTGTTTCCGGCATGGCTTTATTATTTGCCATGTTTAGCCGCAACATGAGCGAGCCAACCAATAATGCCGGGATTGGGTTCGGCATATTTTTAGCGATTGTTGGCATTTTATTGCTGTGCTTTAGAATTTTTTGGGATTTTCGCTATCGGCTTTTAGGCAGACGTTTGCCAGCAGCCAATCCCCAGTTCCATCCCAGCAAGGAAGACGTTATTCAAACCTTACGGATTGGATTAATTTCTAGTTTGGTGGGGCTATTAATCGCGTTTGTTGCCTCTGAAGAAACAGTGGCTGTAGTTTTAGCGAAAACTCTCGCTCAACCGCAAGCGATCGCAGCAACTTATACGCCGGAAAATGCGATCCGTTCCCTAGATGTTTTTGTCACCCTGGCAAACGTCAATATGATTGGCGCTCACTTTTTTGGCGCCGTTACTTCTCTGGGGTTACTCAATTGGGTAGAGGAGTAGTTAGCAGGATAAGCGATATGCCGACCGCACGAGTAGAGCGAACGCAGTCCACAATCTTTAATAAAGATGGCTTCAAAGCTGCGTAGGGACACGGCAGGATAGAAATTTGGGAAAAACAGATAACGTTAATAATGCCGTGTCCCTACTCCTAATTAAGGGTAATCGACCGGACATATCATGGAAAAACCCCGGTTTAAAAACACGGGGTTTTCGCTAACTGCTCTATAAAAAGTAAATTTTGATCGCAAAACTAGCGACGTGGACTATTAGGAATGTACCTAGCAGCCTCCTGGTCTTGAAGCGGTTCTATCTGACCTTGATTGACCAAAGCTTGATGAATTAGCGCCGTAGCACTCCCACGACTGAGCAACTCGTTCGGATTAAGAACTCTCGGATTTGGATAGTTGACCACTATATTTGCCTGCGTCGCTGCTGCGACTTCATTAACCGCATTTTCAGGAATCCGTTCGGCATCTTGATAATACGATTGGAGAAACTCTAATGCCGAAATCCTAGAAGGCGCAGTTGCAGTTGTTGTCGTTGTGGGTGGAACCGTCTTAGCAGGCGCTGGTGCAGGCGGCTGCTTCGCTATTACAGGTAATAAAGGCTGCATCAAAAGAGTTCCGGCGAGGGGAAATGCCAAAGGATTCCTCGCAATTCTTCGACCTTGATTTACAGGAGTTGGACTTGCTGGAGTCGCAGCAGCTTGATTAGTTGTGGCAACAGGGCGATTGTAATCCATATTTAAACCCCTGATTAACACAAGTAATGCTTCTGCCTTAGTCAATGGCTGCTTTGGACGAAACTCATTGCCGGGAAAATCATTCATAAATCCCGTTTCATAAGCTTCTTGAATCGGAGTTTCTGCCCAATAGCCTTGAGGCACATCATTAAAGTAACTTCCACTCGGTATGTTTCTAATCCTTGCTCGCTCAAAAGCTTGGCGGATCATCGCCGAAAATTCATCTTGATCCACAGCCTGTCTTGGTCTAAACGTTCCGTCTGGATATCCGGTAATAATGCCTTTTTCAGCTAAGGATTGAATAAACGGACGCGCCCAGTAATCAGGTGGAACGTCAGGAAATGTTGATTCAGCTTGTTGAGCTACCACTGGCTGAGAATTTTCTAAAAAACCAGTGGCCCCGACACCAAAGGTTAAAGCTAAAAATGCTACACCCATCAACGGCATACGCCAGGGATTAGACATGAGAAAATCTCCTCCTTTTTTTGCAGTTTTAGCGAGACTATTTGGCTGAGTTAAAGCGAATTAATTTTGTTCGCATCTGTATTTACGTCTAACTCTTCGCGACGTACTGTGTCTGTTGCCACAACCGTATCTTGTGCAACTTCTTTTCTGACTTGCACTTCCTCGCGCACGAAGGCTTGCTTTTTAATATCGGCAGTTTCTTCGTAAATTTCCAAACGTGCCATTTCTTGTTGCTTGAAGGCGTTATCTGGAGTTACTGGAGTCCCTGCATCTTCTGGAGTAATTCGTTCAATGATAACTCGCTCTTTTTCTACAGGAACCTCGAGTCGTACCGTTTCGGTTTCAACTCGCTTGCCAATAGCTACCTCACCAGCTTTGCGACGGGTTTTATCTGCAACTAATCGTTCTTCGTACAGTCTGAGTTTTTGATGATCCCGTTCGTTCATCTGATACAATGCAGGCTCTCGCTCGTAAGTATAAGTATCCCGGTCATAAGCAGCATTACTAGCTTGAGAAGAGACAGGATGCGGTGTAGAAACTGGAGGTGATGTTTCTACAGCCATATAAGTTCGAGCAGCTGCGTCTAAAGGTAATGATGCTTCTACTGGTACAGACGCTTCTACCGTCGGAGTCCGATAAATACCCCGCACTTGTTCTTCATAATCGTAATCAACTGCCATCCCATGCTCGTACCTGGGTAGATTTTCCACTTGGTTTTTACTCCGCAAACCTGTAGCTTAAACGCGCCGCGCATTAAAATCAAGGCGACAAAGAGCGATGGGAAGTAAAACTTTTTTGCCAAAAATCCAGGCACCTGTGTCTAGGACAAAATATCGGAAACGTCCTGTCTCATCTACCAGCAGAGTATCGATAGTGCCTATTTTATCATTCGTATTTCCGGCATACACATTTAGCCCTTTGATATCGTCGCCATCAAAAGCTTCTTGGCGGTAGTTGGGATTAAAATCCTCAATTTTGTAAAGTAACATTGTCGTTTCCTGTACTATGTAAATCAAGCTATACACCTACTTTAGATAGATATCAGTTCTAATGCTTCCTTCTTGTGAAGGATTCAGCAAATTAAAAATAATCGATTCAGCGTGTAAAAATTTTTTTTCTATCTGTGGGTAGATGAATTTTATAATTTAAATATTAGGGTTCTATCTGTGGGTAGATGAATTTTATAATTTAAATATTAGGGGATGGTGCCGTACTCTCGGCTAACGCACCCTACAAATAAGCCATGTAATTAATAGGGTTTCTCAGGTCACCCATTTGGCGGTGCAATTAAATTGCGCGAAAGTCGGAAGCATTAAGGAATGAACTTGCACTTTGGTTCATGTTTTGCATCGGAGCGAGTGTTTGTGGGTCTGTAAAAGACACAAAAGTTGAATAATTTATGCTTCCCTGGGATAGATTAGTCGCAATCGTCGGGTCAATCGATCTAGCTGGAGCTGCAAAAGGTTGAGAGAAATTGTTACTCGAGTCAATTGAATTTCCAGTATTCCCACTATTAGTGATGTCAACGTTGCTGGGTTCACTGCTGGAAGTATTGCCTTCATTTGGTTGAATGAATGTCCGCGTAATCAAGTCAAAATTGCTGATTTGTGCAGTTAATTCTTGTCCAGTTGTGACTGTGCCGGTAATAGGGAAATCGAAAGATTTTTCATCTGCGTCATTGGTGCCGACGCCCAGCAGTCCTTGGAAATTCCCAGCTATACGACCATCTAGTTCTACTGTAATCTGATCTGAAGTGCCGGGAGCGATCGCACTCGGTAAAGTTCCCACAAAGCTAAAACCTCTAGGCAATTGCCAACCATCTAAAAGCAGCGATCCAGTGCCTGTATTTGTGATGGTAAATGTTTGGCGAATCGGAGTCCCTAACCTCGTCGTGCCAAAGTTAACGGCTTCTGTGTCTGTATCTAAAATCTCAACCGTTCCATACCTCACTTCTATTTCTGGCAATCTGTATGAGTCGGTAAGGTTACTAACAATGCCACGCAGGGTGAAATCATACGGGTTTCGATTATTGCCAAATGAAAAAGTGCCATTAAAGATGCCCGTATTCTCAGCATTGAGTTTAACGAAGAAATCCTTTTGAGTACCTGCTGCTAACGTGGGACTATCAAAACCACGCACCAAACTGAAACCATTGGGTAAGTTAAGCGTACCCAAGTTAAAATCAGATGTCCCTCTATTCTTCACAGTTAAAGTCCTGACAACCTCGGTGCCAACTGTCGTAATGCCGAAGTGAACTATACCCGTATCATCGGGAATTGCGGCATCATTATCGAGTACCAAAATCGGTGGGTTTGTTGGGTTTGGGTTTGGGTTTGGCGTGCCGCTGTCGTTATCTACAATCGTCAAAAAAGCGCTATTCTGATCTCCAAGTATTGCGTCTCCTGTGGGGAAACATAAAGTTAAATTAACGGTTTTGTTTCCATCGACCTCTGTATTGTCATGCAGGGGAATCGTGACCGTTTTTGTTGCTTTATCTCCATCTGCCCAATTAACTGTAATAAAGCTATTGTCATAATCTTTTGGTGCTGCTAAAGGAGTAGCACCACCAATCGCAGTACCCCCGTTGAGCAGTACTTTTACACTCACCTCCCCAATACTGCTACCCGTGCGCGTAATATTCACCGCAGTCACAGGCGTGCCATCTTCATTAATTCTGAATAATTGTAAAGTGCTGAGGGAAGCTGGGGGTGTAATTGGGTCGGCAATTCCAGGTGGATTAAAGTCAGAGACGGGATCGATTATATCGTTAACTCCCTGAAGAATTGCTAAATACTCGCCCGTTCCTTTATCTTGAATAATTGTGTTGCCTGCGTAAGCACCGTTGCCTGAAAAAATATTCAGTTCTTCAAACGTCAAACCGCCAATTAATTCAATGACATCTTCACCGGAAGTAAAGTCTAAAATCCAGTCAGCATCGGTCAGCGTGGGGCCACCCGTGGTGCGAAAACCGGGAGTATCAAAGCGTCTGCCCATGACAAAGGCATCGTTTCCCGCACCGCCTGTCAGCGTATCTGCACCCAAGTTACCCAACAGGCGATCGTTACCAGCATCGCCAAACAGTACGTCGTTGCCTTTGCCTCCAAACAGCGTATCGTTGCCATTGCCGCCTCTGACTGTATCATCGTCTTGCCGCTGATGACATCATCGCCGTCACCACCCGACAGCACATCCTTCCCTCCTAGACCATAAAGCGTATCGTTACCCGCTTCGCCATAGAGGACATCCGCGCTTTGACCGCCAAAATTGGCGTCTTCTCCTTGACCCCCAAATAGCAGGTCATCGCCATCCCCCCCAAAGAGGGTATCGTCCCCTAAGTCGCCGTAGAGACTGTCTTTCCCTGCATTGCCAAATAAGAGGTCTGCGCCTTGACCTCCCCGAATTAGGTCATCGCCGTCGCCACCTTTGACTGTATCGTTGCCACTATTGGCAATCAGCAAGTCGTTACCATCGCCACCTTGCAGCAAGTCCTCCGCCGCTAAACCATAAAGCGTATCGTTTCCGGCGTCACCATAGAGGACATCCCTGGTAATGCCGCTAAAATTATCCTCTGGTCCAGTACCGCCAAATAGCAGGTCATCTCCATCCCCACCAAAGAGGGTATCGTCTCCTGAGTCGCCAAATAGCAGGTCTTTATCTTCGCCACCGGATAACAAGTCATGTCCGGCGCGACCAAAAAGTGTGTCATTGCCTGCAAATCCTAACAGGGTGTCGGCATTGGGGGTGCCTTCGAGTAAATCGTTACCGGGTGTGCCGTTAAAAATAGCCATTGCTTCAGCTTCCTCCAATCGGATGCACCGTAAAAGGGATGAGTTGGTTGCTAATATCTAACTTCGATCCTGAGTGATATCTAAGTAATATAAATCAGTTAAAAGGTAGAAACAAATCCGGTAGCGCGCGGCTATTACTTTTGATTTGGTTTTAACAAAAAATTAACGCATTTTTATCTGTTTTTAGCAATTTAAATTAAGCATAACAAAAATAATGCCATCTCTAACTAGCTTATGGCGGATTTTACACTAACTTTATTACCAAAATATTACTTTTGATAGTTGAAATTGGCAATTTAAAAATATTCTGCCCAGGGATAGATAACTTAATGATAATTATTAACTAAAATTCCAATTTAATGGATGGAAAAAGTAACAACGTAAAGCCGGGATTAATTTTTTATGACATATTATCCAGAGCGACGAGGCAGTCAAGTCGCTGATCCAACAATCGTCAATCCGGTGGTGGATTACCACGACCGAGTGAGGTGGGGGCCAATTTTGGCAGGAATTGCGATCGCACTCAGCACTCAACTGCTTTTGAGTGCTTTGGGAATCGCGCTCGGATTAAGCGCGGGTGCGACGGGTGCGGATGCAGGTTCCGTTGGTATTGGGGTGGGAATTTGGTCGATTATCAGTTTGCTGATATCTTTATTTTTGGGCGGTTGGGTGATGGCTACTAGCTGGGGCGCTATGACCAAGAAAACAGCGCTTTTGAATGGGGCAATTCTTTGGGGAACTACATTAGCACTTAGTGCTTGGTTATTAGCAAGTGGAGTATCGGGTGCTTTTGGCGCTGTCGCTGCTAATGCGGGAGAAATTGCCAATCAAGTACAACAACAGGGGGGCGTTGATATACCGAATCAAGTGCAAAATCTAGACCCAAATCAAGTTCGCGACATTGCTGGTAATACAGCTAAAGCTGCTTGGTCATTTCTACTTGGATCTTTGCTGGGTTTGGCAGCGGCAATGATGGGTGCTGCTGCTGGCGCTCGCAAACCTCGCGTTTATGCTTGATTAGGGATTATATAAGTAGGGGCTACTCAGATCTTGCACCTGCCGTTTTAGCCCGCCCGGAAATAAATTTCCGGGCTAATAGCGAAAGTCCTCTTAAGAGGACTGAAAGCTTTTGATCGTAAGTCTTTAGTCCTCTTGGGAGGACTTTCGCTACTCGCTGTGGGAATTTATTCCCTGGCGGACGTTGGGACTGGTGCAAGATGTAAGGACTAGGAACTAGGGAAAGAAGGGCGTTTTATTAAGGTGCTATAAAACTTGAAAATCCGACCAGCATACGAGCGAGTCGGATTATTTTATACCATTGGGATGATGCTTCATTCTTTCTTGGAGAAGATGAGCTATCTGAAAACCTTTTATAAGGTTTTGGCATAGAGATTTAAAAGGAGATAAAGCGATGCAACAGAAGGGAATCTGGCAAAAATATACAACCTTAACAAGTTCGCTCTTGTTGACGGCAACAGTTTTAGTTGCTCCTGGGTTCGCCGCTGATACAAATCAAACGCAGAATCAAGGTGAATATCTACTAACTCAAGTTGCTAGTTATAAAATTCGGTCTTGCTAATTGCTAATTGCTAATTGATCGTGGGCATATTTTTGAGTTCTACCATTAGCCATTAGCTATTAGCCATTAGCTGTTAGCAGCCCTAATAAAGATAACTAGCAACTTGCGTTACTAGCGCAAGCTTCAGAAAGCTGTCGCCAGGTTATTGCTAGGAATGGCCTTAATGTTCGGCGACAACCGACGGTTAACAGCGAAGCGATTGGCATCATCCGCTCCGGAAGAACTGTGACGATTCAAAGTCTTGGCGAGAATGGTTGGATACCAATTACAGCGCCGCTACAAGGCTACGTATATGGTGGTTTACTCGGAGCTTGAGCCACTCTCCGCTCTAAAGAGACGGAGAATCAGGCCAGGAATTAGAGTTAACTTTTCGCTCGAAAATAGCTATCTGGTCAACATTTCCTAACTCTGCCCTTGACCGCTCGCTCGGGAGAATGAGACTGCCTACGTTCGGACGCGCCTAATTGTTCGCGGTTTGTTTGAAAATCCTTCCATGCCTCGTGCAAGTAAGGCTCCGACCTCTCCCACTGCTCGACAGCGAGATGCAATAGAAGGACACCTTCCTCATTGACAAATCTACTCAAATAAGCACTAAAAAGATCTCGATGCATCGCCAATCCCGTTTGATCAAAATGAACGCGCTCCGAAAGCTTTTTCTTAATGCGTTCACCAGTCAAATGAGTTTGCGACAGTGCCGTTTTTTGGGTAGAAAACTTTATTAATGACCCGCCAGCATTTTCAGCTTTACGAGCCAATTCGGATTGGACAAAACCAGGAGATTTAGCTCTAATTGCCTTACCGTATCGTTTCTGCCATGACCTCACCGATACATTTTCGGTTTTGCTCTGCTTACCATGCCTCAAAATCTCGTTAACAATTCTACGATTTTGAGACTTGGCATAAGCACTCTTACGGCGTTCTAACTCTCTCTTCTTCCTAGCTATCTTTTGATATGTTTTAGACTTGTTCCATTGTCGAAATCCTTTCTTATGCTTACCTTTTTTAACAACAGATTTGCCTCCGGCACTGGCGGTAAAGTCAGTTTCATAGTTTTGAGGATTTGAACAACGTTGAGAACGTTGCATTTGACGCTGCAAGACTTTTATCTCCCGTTCGTAAGTTGGCACTTTATCTACGAATGGGAGCAGTCCAGCTTTGCTATCTCCAACGAAGGCAATATTGGAAATATTGAGGTCTAAACCAATGACTCCATCAGCCACATAGTTTTTCTGTTTTTGATATGGTAGTCCAGAGTTAATTAGCTGAACGTACCAGCGTCGCTTACCGTTTAACTCTCGCCACAACAGGCGAACGTATTTTACTGGGGAATTTAAACCATGTTGAATTACAGGGTTGTCCTTGTCAATTATCGGCAACAGTTTTAATTTACTCCAAACCAGTTGGTTATCTTTCCACCTGACGCCTTGCTTGTTAGTTTTGCCTTCTATGCTTCTAAATCTAGCCGGGACTTTGTAACGAACATTCTTAGCTCTGTTAAACAAGACTTTTTCGCTGGCTCTAAAAGCTCTGGTGGCTATGGTTTGTTGGGTGTTGGAGTCAATTAGTTGAGCTATCCATTGGGAGCGATTGCTAACAATTGTGGCATAGGCTTGAATGTCGTAGTCGGAATATCTGTACTCTCGCCTTGCGGTAGTGAAGGCGTCGCTTCTGGCTTTTTTGGACTGGCGAGCTATTTGCTTGGCTAATTGGTAAGTTTCACACTTACGTACCAGATTCATTCTTGCCATTGCTGAGTTGAGGCAGGCATTGTATAGTTGCCGCGCTGCTTGAAAACGAGATAGTAGCTGCTTTTCTTGCCAGCTATCTACGATTAATGGCAGTTCTGTTACGAATGTTGATGTCTTACTTCTAGCCAATTATTGTCACCTCCCAATTGATTTATTTTTAAATTGTACATTCTTTTTTGAGTCTAATAACTTGCATTAATTAAGCTTAATATTGACTGCGGTTAAAACCGATCGCGTCGATTTTCCGCCCCGCAATGAATTGACGGGGCTACCAATCTTCCGATCTTTTTAGGTGTGAAGTAGCAACTCCCCCACCTCCTACTAACTGCCGCCGAGTTGCAGCCGTCAGAGGAATTAACGTACATCAAGCACCTTCCACTGATGGGGAAAGTGTTGGAGTCGTCGCGAATGGAAGAAGAGTGACGATTGCAAATTTAGGAACTGATGGTTGGGTGCCGATTACAGTGCCTCTAAGAGGCTACGTCCAATCTGAAAACCTGGCATATTGTCGTTAATTGAAAAACAGTGATGAACCAAGAATCAAATCCACAAAAAGAAACTAATTCACCGCAAAAGTCTGGTTTTTTAGATTTCATTACCGAGACAACAGAATCTGCATTGAACGCAGGCAAAGCGGTTGTTGACATAGCAGTTGATTTGGGGGAAGCTGCTGTTAAACAAACCTATCGATTGATTGAACAAGCAACCCAAGGAACCGGACAAGCGGTAACTTACGTCGGCAATCTTCCCTTTGTTAAACGAGTCGCTGGCGTACTGAGGCTAGATTGGTTAGTTGGGTTGACATCCTCCTCGGCGTGAACGCACGAGGATTCCAAACATCACTGCTTGGGCTTTCTCTTTCCACGACTCGGCTTACATTGAGGAGTTTCCTCACCAATGCAGAGGTCGATGTCTCCAGAGACGTTTAACGTTCCCGTGTGCCCCACGGTACGTAGTCCTAACTCAAGAATGTTGATTGCAGCATTCCAGTCTCGGTCTAACACAAACCCACAATGAGAACATTGATGTGTTCGTTGACTCAACGACTTTTTGACTTCTTTCCCGCAGCTAGAACAGTTTTGGCTGGTGTAGTGAGGTGGAACAGCAACTGTTGCCACCCCAAACACCTTGCCGAAATATTCCAACCAATTACGGAAGTTAGACCATGCAGCATCAGATATGGACTTAGACAGCTTCTTGTTTTTCACCATGTTCCGCACCATCAAGTCCTCGTATGCCACCAAGTCGTTAGACTGGACTACGCATCTTGCCAACTTCACGGCAAAATCTTTACGCTGCCTACTTACCTTGAGGTGTTTTCTGCTCAGGCGGTTTCGAGCCGCATCTCTATTCTTCGAGCCTTTTTCGGTATGAGAAAGTTGACGCTGGAGTCGTTTAAGAGACTTTTCGGACTTCCTCAAGTGACGGGGATTATCAATCGTCTGACCGTTGGAATCGGTATAGAAGTGAGTCAGTCCAACATCCAACCCAATGGTCTTACCTGTTGGTTCTCTCTTCTCTATGCGTTCTTGGTCAAGACAAAACTGAACGTAGTACCCGTCAGCCCTGCGAACAACACGAACTCGCTTAATCTGCTTCAACTGGTAGAAATGCAAGTCACGGGTTCCCCACATCTTAAAGCTTCCTGCCTCAAACCCATCGCTGAAGGTGATAGTTCTTCTATCTTCCGAAAGCTTCCATCCCGTCGTCTTGTACTCGACGGAACCGTGAGTTTGATGCTTCTTGAAGCGTGGGAATCCTTTTTTACCTGGCTTTTTCTTCTTGCAGTTGTCGTAGAACCTTGCAATAGAACTCCAAGCTCGTTCAGCAGATGCCTGTCTGGCTTGAGAGTTAAGCTTGCAAGCATTCGGGAATTCTTTTCCGAGGACTGCACAATATGCGCTCAACTCGTACTTACCAATCCCCTTGTTATCCATCCAGTACCTGATGCATCTGTTGCGGACGAATCTAGCAGTACGTATGGCTTCATCAAGCCTTTCGTACTGCTGTTTCACCCCTTCCAGTTTCGCCTCAAATACAAGCATGATTACGCTGACTAACTTAGCGTAAGTATACCACATCTTTTAAAAGCCGTCCTAGAAGGACGGGGCTAACAACCCAATTTTTCGGTAAGCGATCGCGTCGATTTAGCCAAAGCCGAAGCTCAAGTCAAGGAACTGCAACAAAAGTATCCCAACGAATATCCCAGCGAAATTGCCCATCGCATTATGGTGGAAAAAGCGATCCAAGCGGGTGGTGTCGGACTTGCTAGCAGCATTTTACCCGGTGTAGCGGCAGCACTGCTGGCGATCGATTTAGCCGCGACTACCGCGATTCAAACCGAAATGGTTTATGAAATTGCGGCTGCTTATGGGATGGATTTGCAAGATCCAGCCCGAAAAGGCGAGGTTTTGGCAATTTTTGGGCTAGCGCTGGGTGGTAGCAACGCCATGAAAGCGGGTTTGGGCTTTTTACGCAACGTACCGCTAGCTGGCGCGATGATTGGTGCGAGTACGAATGCGACGATGCTGTACGCGCTGGGATATGCGGCGCGGGAGTTTTACGAAGCCAAAGTGAGAGAAGATGCCGCACAACCTGGAACCGAAACGCTGCAAGCGATTCAGCAACAAAGCGAGAAATATTTGGATGTTGCCATCGCGCAACAAGCGGTGATGGATCAAATTATGGTTCACACGATTTTGGCAAGTTATCCCAACAAAAACTGGGAAGATATATTGCCAGAATTGAAGGCGTTGCAATTAAATGCCGATTCTCTCAACAAGATTGCTGCTAACATCAAATCCCCCGAACCATTGGATGCATTGTTAGACCAACTCAATCCCGATTTTGCCGTACCGCTATTAGCTCAATGCCGTCGCATTGCCGAAAGTAACGGCGAGGTTTCCGAACCAGAACAGAGAGTGCTGGATGCGATATTGCAAAAACTCAATCGTCAAGATGTGGCTGGGATATCTGCTTGAAAAAATTGTTGGTGCCGTACTCTCGTCTAACGCACCCTACTCAAAACTATTAGCAATTAGCCATTAGCCAAAAACTCCGACTGTAATGATAATTAATTAACCGGACTGCTGATTATCCAACCAGTTATACAGTCCCAAGGAAGCTACCGTACCGATAAAGTTAGCAGCAATGCCATTCATATTTGCCATAGCGACAAAAATATCGAGAGATCTAATAAATCGAGCGGGGTTGTAAATTGCCACACCTTGAGGCTGGGAAATCGATTTTGATAGTAGCACGCCTAGGGTTGCCCCACCTCCCAGGATTGTGAGTAACATTCCCACCAAACCGGCAATGACACCCAAGCGCAGAACTCGCATTACCTCTGTTTTTTTCGGATGCAAAATGTGGTTGGGATGGCGAAGCCTTCTGGCAAAACGAGTTTGACGAAAAGCCAAATAAGCACCAAACAAAAGCGCTAAAATTCCGCAAAATGCCCAAAAAACACCAATGCCAAGTCCTGGTGTTCCCCCAGCCGAATTAACTACACCCGTTTCCGGTGCCGGGGTTACAGCTTGATTAAAATTCCGACCAGAGATTGCCAACACCAACATTAAAGAAGAAGCAGCTGCTAACGCAATTTGTAGCCACAAAGCAATCCATCCTACTAATCGTAGAATCATCGCAACTCTTTCGCGCTTGTACTCAGCCTTGCGTGTCTCTGGTTCGGTTTGCAGATAAATTTTCCGCGCTTTGTAATCAATTAGATTCCGTCCTCACAATAGCGGCATTTTTTTAGAGGAACGACTTCCTAGAGGCTTGAGTCATAAAAATAAAAATATCTGTCTATCGATAGATGCAGTGGAATTGAGGTAGTTTAAGCGAAAAGATTTTCCAATTACTTATTTCAATGGAAGGATGATGAATTTTTTTAGATGATTAGCATGGGAAGTAATGGTAGAAATGGAGCTAAAGAAGATGACACTGGTTAAAATTGGAGACTTCTATCAAGACTATGCTCAAGATACCTCGGATGCAGAGGATATCAAGAAGTTTTCTGTTTATGCCCAGGGCGATGAAAAAGTGGGTTCGGTTGACGATATTTTAGTCGATGAGCAAACTGGACGATTCCGCTATTTTGTTGTAGATACGGGATTCTGGGTTTTTGGCAAGAAAGTTTTGCTGCCTGTTGGTATGGGTCGTGTTGATTACACCGATCGGCGGGTGTATGTCAGTGGTCTGACGAAAGAGCAAGTAGAAAATTTGCCTGACTTCAAAGATTTAGAAAAAGTTGATTACGACTATGAGGAAGAGGTGCGCGGCGTATACCGTCCAATGACTGTTACAGATACCGTAACTCAACCGCAAACTTACGATCGCAACACATACAACTACGAACAAGAGCCTTCTTTGTATAATGTGAACGATCGCGATGCTCAAACTTTGAGATTATACGAAGAACGCTTGATTGCTAACAAAGAACGTCGCAAAGCTGGAGAAGTTGCAATCGGTAAGCGCGTAGAAACAGAAACTGCTCGCGTTGCAGTCCCCGTGGAAAAAGAGCGCGTGATTATCGAACGCACAACCCCCCACGATGTTTCACCAATCGATGCCGGTAACGCCGATTTCCGTGAAGGCGAAGTTATTCGCATGGATATTTACGAAGAAACTCCCGATATCCACAAAGAAACGGTTGTGCGGGAAGAAGTGCGAGTCAGAAAAGTTGCAGATCAAGATACAGTCACCGCTGAAGAAACCCTGCGGCGCGAAGAATTAGATATCGACACTCAAGGTCGTCCAATTGTGGAGAAGTAATATCAAATCTGGTTGCATCGGAATGATTGGCTTTCTGGGTAATTGCTAATTGCTAATTGCTAATTGGTAATTGCTAATTGCTAATTGCTAATTGGTAATTGCTAATTGCTAATTGCTCCTACAGGGATTAATTCCGATGCAACGGTCAACGATATAACTCTAGGTGATTGAGTTTGTTTGTGATTTTGCATCAGGTATGCGTTAAAACGGCGGGTGAAAGTTCTTGTTTCAAGAAAGCTTCCCCGCCGTTTGGTTGTAGGGACTAAGGCTAAAGGAAATTTTATCGCCAGCACAAAGTTTTTCTGATGCGTCCCTATTAATGATTCAGATGCAACCGCAATCCATATTCCTACATCAAGGTAAAATTAGCGCTGGTGATACTATTGGCGTTAATTCCGTCTAATGACGCTAATAGTTCGTCGGTGTCTTTAAGGCTAATCAGGGTATTGTTAACATTGCTACCCGTACCTTGGGTAATTTTGAGGTCTTCAAAGGTGAGATTGGTTAATCCCAACATATCTACACTGGCATTGAAGCGGTAAATTGTATCGACGCCGAAGCTGGGAGTAAGTATAAAAGTATCCAAGCCACTACCAGCGTACAGAGAGTCGCGACCCATGCCGCCGTTGATGATGTCGTCGCCGGAATTGGCATCCACCCAGTCATCCCCTTCTCCAGCATCGATCCAGTCGTTACCAGCACCGGCGTTGATGATGTCGTTGCCTGCATTACCCAGAATATAATCGTTGCCGGACATGCCGGTAAGGGTGTCAAATCCGTCACCTCCTTCTAAGTAATCGTTGCCTGCACCGGCATCGAGAACCTCTTCCCCTTCTTGACCGTATAGTTGGTCGTTGCCTTCCCCAGCGGTAATTTGGTCGTCGCCTAACCCCCCTTCGATGTAGTCGTCACCGATACCTGCGTCGAGGATATCGTTGCCGGATCTGCCGTAAAGTTGGTCATTTCCGATACCAGCATTAATGCGGTCATCTCCTTCGCCGCCTTCGAGGAGGTCATCGCCTGCACCGCCTGCGATGCTGTCGCTGCCTGCATTACCGTAGATTTGGTCGTTGCCATCGCCGCCGGATAGGTTGTCTATGCCATCGCCGCCAGAGAGGTAGTCATTGCCACCAGTACCGTCGAGGAAGTCGTCGCCAGAGTTGCCGTAAATTTGGTCGTTGTTGAATCCGCCGATGAGGGTATCGCTGTCGTCGCCGCCAGAGAGGTAGTCGTTGCCGCTGCCGCCAGAGAGGGAATCGCTGCCTTGTTGTCCGAAGAGGAAGTCGTTGCCATCGCCGCCGGATAGGATGTCGTTGCCGTTACCGCCGTCGAGTTGGTCGTTGCCTGCAAGTCCTGCAAGGTTATCGTTGCCGTCGCCGCCATCGAGGATATCGTCGCCGACGCCGCCGGATAGGATATCGTTGCCTGCTTTGCCTGCAAGTTGGTCGTCGCCGCTACCGCCATCGAGGGTGTCGTTGCCGCTACCGCCGTCGAGGATGTCGTTGCCTTCAAAACCGAAAAGTTTGTCGTTGTTTTCGTTGCCTGCTAAAAGGTCATCGCCTTTGCCGCCGTCGAGGTAGTCGTCGCCTGTTTTTCCGGTGAGGGTATCGTTGCCGTCGCCGCCTTTGAGTTGGTCGCTGCCTTCTCCACCATCGAGGATATCATCGCCTGCGTCACCGGAAATGCGTTCGCTTCCCCCATGACCGTACAATTCATCATCGCCTTCCCCTCCTTCAATTAAGTCATCGCCTGCATTGCCTTCTATTAGATCGCTGCCAGCTTGACCATATAATTGATCGTTGCCTTCACCTCCGATAATTTGATCGTTGCCGCTACCGCCAGAGATATGATCGAAACCTTCTTTACCGAGAAGGATATCGGCATCTTCGCCACCGGAAATGTTGTCGTTGCCAACTCCGCCATCGAGGGTATCTCGTCCGACGCGACCATATAAGAAATCGTTGCCTTCGTTACCTGCGAGAGAATCGTTGTTTTCTCCACCATCGAGGAGGTCGTTACCTTTCCCGCCAAGTAAGATATCGTTATCGCCTTGACCATAAATTCGGTCGTTGCCATCGCCTCCTTCTAATTCGTCATCGCCTTCGCCTCCTTTTAATTCGTCGTCGCCGATATCGCCTGCCTTGGATATCTTTTCCGGCATTGCCAGTAAAGTTGATCGTTGCCATCGCCTCCTTTTAATTCGTCGTCATCGCCTTCTCCCCCTTTTAATTCGTC
>NZ_BLAY01000127.1 GCF_020521235.1 Microseira wollei NIES-4236
GTGCCCCTACAGGTTGTGCCACCGATTGATTCGCCAACAGGTAGGGGCACGGCAGTATAGACGTTCTCTGTTTTGAGAACAATAGTTGCTGGTGCCGTGCCCCTACAGGTTGTGCCACCGATTGATTTGCCAACAGGTAGGGGCACGGCAGTATAGACGTTCTCTGTTTTGAGCATCATATTTGTTGGTGCCGTGCCCCTACAGGTTGTGCCACCGATTGATTCGCCAACAGGTAGGGGCACGGCAGTATAGACGTTCTCTGTTTTGAGAACAATAGTTGCTGGTGCCGTGCCCCTACAGGTTGTGCCACCGATTGATTCGCCAACAGGATCGTAATTTTGCCAGATGCATTAGATTTGAACAATCATCGGCGTACCAGGTGAAGCCGAGGTCCCACCCCCGGATTAACCATAGATGCTATTGCTTCTGGGGGTAATTTTTCAATCTGAGCTTGCAACTCTTCCGCCGTGAAGTGATAGCCTTGGTCTGCGGCAATCTTGATGAAAGTTTCTGGCTCGGTGGTGGCTTTGAGTTTTACTTGTAATGCCTCGTCTTGCTGTGCGGCTTTAAAAAAGCGGGAAGCGCAATCTTGGGTCATAAAAACATCTCCTTAATCAAAGCGCGATTTTGATGCAGTTATTAGACTTCGACCATATCTCTTGTGGGGTGGGCATCCTGCCTGCCCTTGAGGTTGTTTTCTCTTGAGGTCGAATGGAGGTGAAGCATATTATTTCGGCTGAACTGCCAGATATAGCACCCGGTGCAGAAATGTCTAATGCAACATTCCTACTCAATCCCTTGATGGGCAAACACCAAGGGCGAATCGCCGATTTATTTTAATTGCCTACTGGGTGATGAGACGGGTGCCAGATCCCAGAGCAACCGATGATGTATTTGAAAGGATAAATCAAACGCCGCTAAACTTCACATAATCTTGACATAAATTAAAATTTCCGGTATCCGATCGAACCTAAAGGCAACCAACTTTGTGCTGTAGGGAATGGCTAATGGCTAATGGCTAATGGCTAATGGCTAATGGCTAATGGCTAATGGCTAATGGCTAATGGGTAATGGCTAATGGGTAATGGCTAATGGCTAATGGCTAATGGCTAAATTTCCCACTGCTCACCTGCCCTTCTGCTCACCTGCCCACCTGCTCACCTGTCCATGGGATCCCCAAGCAATTTATAGTGGATGGCGATGGGATTGTTAAACAATTGTGAAACCAATAACTTTACTTGGCTCTACAGGCTCTATTGGGACTCAAACGTTAGATATCGTGGCGCAGTACCCGGATCGGTTCCGCATCGTGGGATTAGCGGCAGGGCGCAATGTGACGATGCTGGCGGCACAGATCCGGCAATTCCGACCGGAAATTGCTGCCATCTCCGATGCAGAAAAATTGCCCGAACTAAAACAAGCGATCGCAGACCTCGACCCGCAACCTATACTACTAGCTGGGCAAGCGGGTATTATCGAAGTTGCCCGCTACGGCGATGCCGAAGCCGTCGTCACGGGAATTGTCGGTTGTGCCGGTTTATTACCCACCATCGCCGCCATCGAAGCGGGCAAAGATATCGCCCTCGCCAATAAAGAAACTTTAATTGCAGGCGGCCCAGTCGTAAATCCTCTTGTAGAAAAATACGGCGTCAAGCTATTACCTGCCGACTCGGAACATTCAGCAATTTTTCAGTGCCTGCAAGGCGTCCCAGATAAAGGTTTGCGGCGCATATTACTTACCGCTTCTGGGGGTGCATTCCGAGATTGGCCTGTGGAAAAATTATCAGAAGTTACGGTAGCAGACGCATTGAAACATCCCAACTGGTCGATGGGTCGTAAAATTACCGTAGACTCCGCCACGCTGATGAATAAAGGACTGGAAGTGATCGAGGCGCATTTCCTCTTTGGTTTGGACTACGACGACATCGAAATTGTCATCCATCCCCAAAGCATTATTCACTCGCTGATCGAACTGCAAGATACTTCAGTATTAGCCCAATTAGGTTGGCCTGATATGCGGTTGCCCATACTTTATACCCTATCTTGGCCCGAGCGAATTTATACTGATTGGCAACGGTTGGATTTAGTCAAAGCTGGCAATCTTACCTTCAGGGAACCCGATCATGAAAAATATCCCTGTATGCAATTAGCCTATGCCGTAGGAAGGGCAGGAGGTTCGATGCCAGCGGTATTAAATGCAGCCAACGAACAGGCAGTCGAGCTATTTTTATCAGAAAAAATCCGATTTTTGGATATTCCCCGCTGTATAGAATGGGTGTGCGATAAACATCAATCAGATAACCGGGCAAATCCTTCTTTAGATGATATTTTGGCAGCGGATGAATGGGCAAGGCGGCAAGTCTTGGAAGCGAGTCAGGTTTTAAGCGATCGCGTGGTTTCAGTTCGTTAGAATAACCAATAGACCTCGACAATAACTCTTGTGGGATAGGCGTCTCGCCTGTCAAAGAGTTAGTTTTTTGCATAAGTCTAATGTAGAGACGTTACATGTAACGTCTCTACATTAATGCCAATCGAGGTAAGATTCATCTCATATCCTCTGTGGCTCGATTGCAGAAGTAATTAGTTAAAACAGGCAAAACTTATGCCAGTAGATTTAATTATTTGGATTGCAGCTTTAATCGTAGCTGGGTTAGTTTTAACCTGGTTGCTCAAAGTTGTGAAAGCAACGATTACCACCGCTATTTCAGTCGCCATCATCATACTAATTTTACAGCTAGCCTTTGGCATCGGCCCCGATCGCCTTTGGCAGCAAATAGTTCAAATTCCCCAAATTATTTGGGAAAGGGAAATGGTAACTGGTAAATAATAACTCAAGTTGCTAGTTAATAGTTGTGACATTGGTAATTGGTAATTGGTAATTGGTAATTCGATGATTTGGCAGTCTACTCTTGACAATTACCCATTACCCCAGTCAGAAACCCGGTTTCTGAGTAGAGAGAAACCGGGTTTCTTTAGCGTCAAACCCCCGATAATTCCTTGAAACCGGGTTGATTTGCCAAGGGATGTAACTAGCAACTTGAGTTAATACTAAATCTGTGGGATGCTATCTAAAGGTCGCAATTCATCTCCCGTTAAACTTCAAAGACTGTGCCGCTGAGAATGTTAAGTAGCAGTTATATCATGTCCGGTAGCAATGGTAGTGCAAGTGTTTTTTATGTTGTAGGGGCGGGTTTTACGAGAGATAATTGCTGTCAGGGCAAAGAATCAATAAACCCGCCCCGGTTACTCGTTTATCTTTTTGGTTGTGGAGCGCGATACCGCCAGTTGATAACCTGTTGACGAGTGTAACTATCGATTAATTCTTGAGCGCCACCCTTATAGCCTTTGCCTACAGCCTGGATTGCCCATCCTCCATCTTGGCGATATAGTTCAGCCACGATCAGTGCTGTTGCACCAGAGTAATTATCTACCAGATTGTAGCGTAGAACTTCTTCTTGGGTCTGATCGTTGACTAAGCGCACAAACGCATTTTTTACTTGTCCAAAATTTTGCTTGCGTTCTTCTGCATCAAAAATTGTTACAGCGAAAATAATTTTTTGGACTTCAGCAGGTACTTTTTTTAAATTAACTTTGATCGCTTCATCATCGCCCTCACCTACACCTGTTGAGTTATCTCCCATGTGCTGCACTGATTGATTTGGATCGGGGCTTGTAAGGTTATTATAAAAAACTAAATGAGAGTCAGAAATTAGCTTTTCGTTAGCACCCAAAAGAAATGCAAAGGCATCTAAATCGCAATCGACATCTTTATTAGATTGAACGTCCCATCCTAGACCTAAAAAT
Source organism: Microseira wollei NIES-4236 (assembly GCF_020521235.1). Classification (GTDB taxonomy): domain Bacteria; phylum Cyanobacteriota; class Cyanobacteriia; order Cyanobacteriales; family Aerosakkonemataceae; genus Microseira; species Microseira wollei. Next base: position 3,805 of record NZ_BLAY01000127.1, read on the forward strand.
ACTTCGGAAAGACCGGGGTTGGTTTTGCTAAGTGATATGCCTTGTCCTTTGCCCAAGAAAATTGCCATAATCTAACTTGCGTCCTCAAATTAAATCTCAATACAAAATTTTACACCAACAGATTGTTATTCTATCAATTATTTATCTAAATTAAGATTTATTTAATAAATCTTAAATAAATGCTGATGCACTCTACAATAGTCGGGCGATCGCACCTCATCCATCCTACCGGGACTTAAACAAAACTTATCTTGAAAATAGGCTCAAACCCAGTTAGCCCGGAGAGGGTTGGGTAACGCTATGCTCAACCCAACCTACGAATGATTAGATAAATTTATCACCCTAAGTACGGGAGATCCCTTGCGTTAAATATTGTGACACGCAGTTTTATTTATCTGCTTTATTCAGGATTGCTTAAAATAGCTTTTGGTTGATTAGCATCAAATAGAGAAGCAGACAAAAGAATAACCGGGCTGTCTGTTTTGTTTTCTCCATAATGAACCATTCCAGCAGATTCAACTAAAGCATCTCCGACTGTCAGCTGTATAGTTTTCCCTGCTTGCAGAATCAATTCTGTGCCATTAGCTTTCGTTACTTTAGCTTCTCCTGCCACAACAGTATAAGTTAAAGTTCCCGCCTCTACTCGTTCAATTTGCATTCCCGGATGAGTATGAGTAGGGAGTTTTGTTCTTGGTGCAATGGTATAGCGGACAAGCTCAAGAATCTGCTTTTGGTCTTGCGTAGGATAGCCACTAGCTAAAACTTCACGGGTGACAGATTGAGTGTAAGTATTGGGTGATGATGTTTCTTGGCTGTTAACAACTACGCTGCCAAAAGCTAGGATAGCTAAGGGAAGAATCAGAGACCATTTTCTCCTAGTAAAAATTTTTTGGTTTGGGCTATTTAATAAATATTAATCTTCCTTGACAGCTATGACAAAAAAGATATGTGGAGCATCAGGAACATTACGGGCGGGAAATTGATAAGTAAATCTCCCAAAAGAAGCCCCCTCTTCCCCTGGTTGAATGGCTGATGCTTTCCAACCATAAGCAGCAAAAAAAGATTCAGGTTCGTCACAACTGGATTGCCAATATTTAGCCCATGCATCAGAGCCATTGCAAACAACTGCGTTCATGACATCAGCCCCGAAATAACTTCCTGCTACAGATAAATTATTGATAGCTGTTAGGAGATTTTCGACTTCTGTTTGGTTGAGATAATAGAGAAATCCTTCCAACAGCCAGATGGATGGTTCTGAGGGTTGATAGCCTTGTTCGATCAGCAATTTAGACCAAATTGATTCTTTTAAATCAGCACAAATTGAGTGGCGAGTACAGTGAGGAACAATCCCGCTTAAAACGGATTCTTTATAATCCAATACATCGGGATTATCGATTTCATAAACATGAGTTCCTGGTTGCCAATTCAGGCGAAAAGCTCTTGTATCCATTCCCGAACCCAAAAGAACGATTTGCCGTATATGCTGAGAGTATTTATTTAAGAAATCATCAAAAAAGCGAGTCCGAACGGATGCAAATGGCCTCCCTTGTTTTTCATATTCTTCCAAGCGGGGAATGGCAGCTTCAATGGCTTCTGGACCTGCTAACTTTGCCGCGAAGGGATCGGTAAACAAAGCATCAGGTCTCTGTGTTTCGATCCCCCGACCAGCAGCCATAATTTTGGAAAACTCACGCTAGTTGCTTGTGATTCAGACATTTTGTTCCTGATACTAATTAATTCCTTTAGCTATTTTAGTGCCTTAGTGGCGCTTCAGTGCGATCGCTCTCTTTCTCAATCCCTAAATTTATAAAACTTCATAAAAAATTGCAGTATGGCAAATTATACTTGGTGATACTTTTTCCCGGCTGGCTTCAATAGCCGGGAAGCCTCTCCAATTCAGGATTCAAGCTGGAATGCTGCAACGGTACATAGGACCAGTTAAGCGATCTGGCGACACTTGCTTGTTTGGGGCTGGTTATGTAAATTCGGAAAAGGCAGGTAAATTTACGGTTATGAGGACATGACTAGCAAAAAGTTAAATCGCCGCGATTTTATCGGAGGATTGAGTCAGTCTGTCCTCTCCTTCCTCGTTTTAAGTCGAGCCACCCAACAACTCAAGGTATCTGCTAGCCAACGTACTTCTGTATTGGTTCTCGGTGCGGGGCTTTCGGGCTTATATACGGCACTGCTATTAGAAGCCAAAGGGCTATCGGTGACAGTTTTAGAAGCTCGCGATCGCGTTGGTGGTCGCGTTCATACTCACAATGATATTCCAGGGAAGCCGGAAGCTGGAGGGCAATCGTTTAGTGAAAAATATCAGCGTTTGTTAGCTGTGGCGGAACGGTTGCAAGTTCCTCTAGAACCATCTGTCGGTTTAGATAAGGAAATGTTACTGTATGTGCGAGGACAAGCTGTATTGCCGAAAGATTGGGCTGGGGCGACTGCAAATCAGTTAACAGCAAATGAACGTAAGATAGTTCCTCCATTGTTGCTCAGTTACTACCTCCAACAAAAGAATCCTTTGGAGAATGAGACAGCTTGGACAAAACCTGAATATGCTGATTTGGATATTCCCTTGGATGATTATCTGCGCCGCGCCGGAGCCTCGACAGAAGCCTTGCGTTTGATCAACTTTAACCCAGGTTCCCGAACGAATAGCTTGGAGACAGCCTCGGCTTTATGGGCGTTGCGGAACGATCAGCGCAGCAGAAATCTTGGTCAACAGCCCTTACGGATTCGGGATGGAAATAGCCGTTTACCTGAAAAAATGGCGGCGGCGTTGAAGTCTCCTGTGCAGTTGAATAAAGTAGTAGAGGCAATTCGTTCTCTTGATAGCGGTGTAGAGGTTCATTGTGTGGATGGATCGAGTTTTCGGGCTGATTATGTAATCGTCACTCTGCCTTTTTCGGTATTGCGGGATGTGGAAATTACACCGGGTTTGCCTGCGCTACAATCTGAGGCGGTTAAGGGATTAAATTATACCGCAGTAACGCAAATTCGCTTCACGGTACGCGATCGCTTTTGAGAAAAAGATGGTTATCCGCCGATGATGTGGACAGATTCGGCACTACAGAGTATTTTTCCACTGCGCGATCGCCAGAATAATGTGCAAAGCTTTGTTTGTTGGGTGAGTGGTGATAATGCTAAAAAATTAGATGCCATGAGTTCAACAGGATTAGAGCAACTTGTGCGAGCGCAACTCCAACAAATTCGTCCGGGAATTGAGCAGAATCTGGAGATTGTGCGAGTCGTTTCTTGGGGGCGCGATCCTTATGCCCGTGGCGCTTATTCCTATTTTATTCCAGGACAAATCCGCCGATTTCAAAAGATTATGGCACAGCCTTGGCAGAGAATTCATTTTGCAGGAGAACATACAGCAATTTCTTCATCTGGGATGGAATCGGCGCTGGAATCAGCAGAACGAGTTGCCGAGGAAATTTTATCTCGGATTTAGGGAAACATTATCATTTTGGGAAATTTCTGAGGGGCGGTTAACTGGCATCGCTCCCTTTGTACATTCTTGGGCATGATGTGGGTAATAACGCAAGTTGCTAGTTATAAACTGAGGCATTTTCGCTCCCCCTAATATGGTTTCTCTTTAAGTTTGCTACAGATGGCTGACGCTCCAGAGGCGGGGACGGGATATGTAACAAAATATTAGAAAACAGCTTGGCTACAGGAATCTGAACATCGACAGGACTTACGCAAACACCAAAGTTTCTATGAAAAATCGTTGCTTTGGAAGGGGAGATCTACGCAGAAACAAAGGTGATAGGTTCCTCGTGCGTAAGTCCTGATCGAGTTAGATCAGCTGAGCTAACCTCTGCGATCGCATTTCTTGCACCAGTAAAAGCGATCGCTTGACCTATCGGTACAGTGTGGGCATCCTTGCGACATTTCTTGGTGAAAAATGCAAGTTGTTACGCTTTAGCATTAAAACGTCACAACTTACATTTATCTAAGTTTTAGCATAACGAACTCGCGGCTGAGGATTTTCTAAGATAAATTCCTTAATTTCATCTTGCACCGTGCTACCTAAGATGTAGCCTAAGATACATCTTACCCAATTATGACGCAAGACCCGTCAAAATCATTCTCAGGTGAATAAATTGTTGACCGTACAGCAGGATTCAAGAGTGGGCAAGGAAGTCCTACCAGATTGTAATCTTGCACATTTGACAGACTAACAAATACAACAATTAAAACAATCTCTAGCTATCAGCGGGGTTATCAAACCGGATTTTCCATGCTTTATATTTTCCCTGTCAGTTTCGCAAATACATCTTTTACGTCTGGTGGCAATTGTCGCATAATCTTGCCTTTTTCCATATCTACTGCGACCAATGTCACCTTCGCCGTTACATAGAGTTCCTGTCCATCAAGCGACTGAATTTGGTAATCCCAATTCAGACGAACCCCAGTTATTTCTAACATGCGCGCCCTCACAACTGCTGTCATTCCCAGTCGCAACGCGCGATGGTAGCGCACTGAAAGTTCTACCACTGGCAGATCGCAACCTAGCGCTACCAAATCGGCAAATTCAATACCAAGTGAGCGCAAGCATTCGACTCGCGCTTCTTCCATCCAAGCAATATAAGAACCGTGCCAAACTACACCAGCATAATCTGTGTGGTGAGGTTGCGCCCGCACGGGATATTCAAACCAGCTATCCCCTGAAATGTTAAGCAAGTTTTGGATAGCTTCAGTGGGTGGTAGTTGAGGTTTTTGTTCTTCAGACATAGGGGGAATTGCTAATTGCTAATTGCTAATTGCTAATTGCTAATTGCTAATTGCTAATTGCTAATTGCTAATTGCTAATTGCTAATTGCTAATTGCTAATTGCTAATTGGGAGAGAGAAGCTCACAATAATATCCTGACATTAGCCATTAGCCATTAGCTATTAGCCGCAGGTTTGAGATAACTAGCAACTTGAGTTAGTAGTTGATTTCTACTCTGCTCACCTGCTATATAATTTAACGGGGTTTGATCGTCTGGGGTGCGCCCACGGCAAAAACTTGACTGGGGTCGATGAGAAATTTTTCCGCATCGTAAACGCCTGACCAAGTTGCTAAAAGACGCGCTGCCAGTCGCAACAGTTCTGCTTCTGAATTTATACCCCAAAGTGTTGCTAAAGGCGAAGTGTCGCCTTTTTGCTGTTCGAGTGCCAAACGCCACGCCGGGGGAATGCCCGCAACGCTATTGTACGCCCCAGATATCGCACCGGCGATCGCACAAGTCACCTGCGCTTGCGGACAGCGCGCAGCACGAAGCACAGAAAGACGCAAGTCTTCTATCGTACTCAAAAAACAGTAAAACGCTAACGCCACCGGAAAATTAGCCGGTGGCGCTGTTTGACGCGGTATTAGTTTATTTAGCGCCATTTCTTTTGGCGCGCCTTGTTCTAATAAAGTTTGCACTTGTCGCAGTTGGTTTACCAGCGGCGTTTCGGCATCCAGATAGCTGATGGTTTGAGGAATTAGGGTATCGCGATTGAGTTTTTCTTTTAACGCACTTGCAATAGCATATCCAATCGCTAACGTCCCATCCTTTAACACCGAATCATCTTGCCAAACATCTGCCACCTGCTGCAAGTTTTGTCGCAGTTTTGCTTCATCTTCATGGAAGAATAAAGCCACTGGCACGGCAGAAATAATCGCCCCATAACCCTTAACGCCGTCACTTTTTGAGGCGGATTTGGTTTTATCCTTGCGACGCCGTGCCGGGGATTTCCCTGGATTAACCGACGCTTCGCCGGAGTTTTCCCCCGCCGACTCTTGCCAATCGGCTAAATCGAGTCTTCCCCGTCGAATCAATCCTTCGGTTCCCTTGACCACCAACCGTCCCGAACCAGACGGGGGTGTAGACTGGGGTTGACCGAGCTGCCAGGACTCACCGTAAGCGCCCCAAATTTCTCCCATCGCAGTCCCCAGCAAGGCACCGCGAAACCGGCTCAAAAGGGAATACCGCATTAGACCATTTTAGATTTTGGATTTTAGATTTTAGATTCTAGATTCTAGATTTTAGATTCAATTTTAATCTCAAATCTGCCATCTAAAATTTGCTATTCTTATTGATTCTGCCTAATGTGGTGAATCAGCGCCTGTAATCCCAAACGATAACTTTCGGCACCAAACCCGCTAATTTGCCCAATCGCCACAGGTGCGATATATGAGTGATGGCGGAATTCCTCGCGCCGATAGATGTTGCTCAGGTGTACCTCAACCGTGGGAAGGGCAACGGCTGCGATCGCATCTCTAATTGCCACGCTGGTATGAGTATAAGCCCCAGGGTTGATCAAAATTCCCTGATGACGCTCTCGTGCAGAGTGAATCGCATCCACCAGCACGCCTTCATGATTCGACTGTAGCGTCGAAACATTTGCCTGCCAAGAATGCCCTTCTGTTTCCAGCAGGCGGTTGATTTCATCCAATGTCACGCGCCCATAAACTCCTGGTTCTCTTAGTCCCAGCAGGTTCAGGTTCGGGCCGTGCAGTACCAGAACACTTAGTTGCTGCAATTGCTTAACTTAATCCGTGCCTGAGTTTTCTAGCGACGACGTCCTGGATCGTTGACCGGAATGGGAATCGGTTCTGGTTCTGGTTGCACTTCTGGTCCCAGCAGCGCTTCGATAATTTTCCGCGCCCATTCTCTCACCTTTTCCAGTAGATCTTCGATGAAGTCCATTGAACAGACTACTCCTTGAATACAGGCTGCTTACTTCGCTCTCTGGCGAAAACCCAAGCTTTCGCTAGGGAGGTTGGCTAAAACTCAAATACCCAATTATTTCTGTATACTGTGATACTGAAATTAGTTCAATGACAGGGAGTCTAAGTATTGAGTTCTTTACTTTATGATAACCAACTTATCCAAAATCGTTAAGGTAGATTGTGAATTTCTCGCCTAATTACACAATAACTGACGCCGCAGGTGGTCGAGAGCCGTAGAAGCACTGAAATGGCGAATCAAATCGCGGTCTTGCAGGGGACTAAAGCGATGCTCGAAACTTTCTGCGCGATCGCTTGGCGCTGCCAGACCGATGTAAACTAAACCCACGGGCTTGCTATCCGTACCGCCGCCTGGACCTGCAATACCCGTAATGCTCAATCCCCAGGTTGTTCCCAAGCGTTTTTGCACGCCTTTTGCCATTTGCTTGGCTACCGTATGGCTGACAGCACCGTGGGTGGCTAAATCTTCTGAATTAACGCCTAGAAGGTTAATTTTTAGCGAATTATCGTAAGAAATTATGCCTCCCATAAAATAAGCTGAACTCCCGGCAACCGTGGTCAACATGTATCCCAAACCGCCACCCGTACAAGATTCCGCCACGCTGAGAGTTTCCCCAGATGCTTGTAGCAGATTCCCCACAACCGAAGCCAGGGTATCATCGTCAGCACCGAAATAATTTAACCCGCCAATTTGTTGCAGTTGTTGTGCTACGGGTTCAATTATTAAGTTGGCAGCGGAGGCAGACTCAGCTAGTGCCGAAACCCTCAACTTGACTTCTCCCCGACTGGCATAAGGGGCAACTGTAGGGTTTGATAGATTGAGGAAATCAGCTGCTGCCTCAGCCAGTGCAGATTCCGCAATCCCCCAAAATTTTAACGTCCGGCTGTAGATAATTTCTTTACCCCAACCTTGGCTTTTAAGATAGGGGACGGCGATTTCTTGCCACATCCGGTGCATTTCTAAGGGGACGCCTGGAAAAGTGAGAATTATGAGATGGGGGCGGGGTTGCCAAATAATACCGGGGGCGGTTCCCAAAGAGTTAGCTAGAATATCTGCACCTTGCGGAATTAAAGCTTGCTTGCGGTTGCTAGGAGCCATCTCGCCCCCGCGACGGGCGTATTTTTCCGCGATATTTTCGATAATTTCCGGTTTTTCTACCAGGGGTGTGCCAAAAAAGTCGGCTATGGTTTCGTGGGTCAGGTCATCGGGAGTGGGGCCAAGACCGCCGGTGAAGATTAGGATAGAAGAGCGCGAGCAAGCAATCTCCATTACCTGTTTAATTCGCCCCGGATTATCCCCTACAACCGTTTGGTAATAGTGAGGAATTCCCAAGTCAGCTAATTGCTGGGCTAAAAACTGGGCGTTGGTATTGAGAATATCGCCCAGCAGTAATTCAGTTCCGACGCAAATAATTTCAGCACTCATAAGATTTTCTTTGACATCCTCCCACACTAACTTTTCGAGTATAGTGTGAGCTTAACCTTGGGAACGATGATTTTCCGCCGTCATTCAATCATCTACGTATAAAAATTTACACCTTGCACTTTTGGGTCAAGATATCCTATATGGAAAACTTGTAGCGATGGTTACATTTTAATCACTGGTGTCAACTTAACCAGGACTTACGCACAAGTTCCCGGTTTCTACGAAAAATCGTTGGTTTGGCAACCAGAGATCGACGGTCGAAACCGGGTTTCTAGGCTCGTGGTGCGTAAGTCCTGTTAACGCTAAGCGCCGTCAGGCTAAAGCCTGCGGCTATACAAACTAAGCCTGCCGACCCAGGCTCAAAAGAGGAACTAGCCCTTGTCTTGCGGGCTTTGCCTGTATAGCTACACCCGAAGGATTTTGCATTTGTGTTGGAACTAACGCAAAAATGCACGTAGGCTTTCAAGTTGATCGGATTTTAGACATTTGGCAAAAGAGCGGACTTTTCGCGCATTTGGGTGAGGAAGGAAAGTAATGAGCTTTTCTCTACCACGGATCGCTATCGGCGCAAACAGAGCAACATCTTTAGGAATCTCAAACTGAGAGTGCATTGCCTCTGTCGCCCACCTTCCAAGCACTACAACAACCCGTGCTGATGCTATTTCCCATACTTTTTGCAAATAAGTTTCAACACAATGTTTTTCTGCTTCTTTGACTTGGTATTCGTTCAGGGTGGAAGGTGACTGGGAAAAAACAACCTGACGACATGGATACTCAACTGACGGATTTTGAATACAAAACTGTACGTGAGGACAACGAGCAATCTCATTTAACAACCTTGTCATAAATTTCCTAAAAAGAAGACTTTCAATTGATTCAAATTATCACTCAGGTAGTAATAATAGCGCTCGCCGCTAGGATTTCCAGTAAACTTTTACCCCTAAACGGATCCTTGGCAACACAACGCTTAAATGTATAGCAAATCACGTTTGGTAAAACTCCCCAGTTATGTCTGATGAAAGATGTGGAGCCAGGGATGATCAACTGCAATCGTTAGTAGGCTTGTTAAGATGATTGTGCAGCCTGGTACAGCCAGGTCTATTGTGCCCATAGGAAGATGTTGTAAACTTTTCCTTGGGTTGGAATTGGCTCATAGCTATATCTAGTTAAGCAATATCTGCCAGAAAAGAAGAACAGATGTCAGGAAGTATGTCAAACTCAGAAATGCTATACCGAACTCTCGGCAGCACAGGAGAGAGGGTTTCCGCGATCGGAATCGGTGGCTGGCACCTCAGCTTGAAGCATGTTGATGAGCAACTGGCTATCCGGATTGTTCGCACTGCGATCGATCGTGGCATCAATTTTATGGATAACTGTTGGGATTATAACGGTGGAGCCAGCGAGATTAGGATGGGGAAAGCGCTGCGCGATCGCTACCGAGATAAAGTATTCCTGATGACGAAAATTGACGGTCGCTCGAAGAAAGAAGCCGCGAGGCAGCTAGACGAATCACTACAACGCTTGCAAGTTGATTGCATCGATCTCGTCCAGCACCACGAAATCATCCGCTACGAAGATCCCCATCGAGTGTTCGACGAAGAAGGGGCAAATGCCGCCTTGATTGAGGCGCGTCAAGCTGGCAAGCTGCGATACATTGGCTTCACCGGACACAAACACCCCCAGATTCATCTGTACATGCTGGAAGTTGCAGCCGAGTATGGGTTTAAGTTTGATGCGGTGCAGTTGCCGCTGAATGTGATGGATGCCCACTTCCGCAGCTTCGGGAAGCTAGTTGTGCCGGAACTGGTCAAACAAAACATCGGCATTCTGGGGATGAAAAGCATGGCAAACGGGATTCTTTTAGGGTCAAATACGGTAACGCCGATTGAGTGTCTGCACTATGCCCTGAATCTGCCCACATCGGTTGTGATTACGGGAATTGACAGCATGGAGATTCTCGCTCAAGCGTTTGAAGCGGTGCGGACATTCCAGCCAATGAATGACTCTCAGGTGCGAAGTCTCTTAGCAAAAACGGCACAAGCGGCATCACGCGGCGAGTTTGAGCCATTCAAAACCTCATCAATTTTTGACGGCACTGCCCGAAATCCGGATTGGCTGGGAGAGGAACCACAGCGCATCCAGCAATTAATGTCAGCCTAATCCCAGAGCGGATCGAATCGATTGATGTGTTATGCAAGATCTAATATCGTGTCCGGTAGCAAAGGTAGTGCAAGTGTTTTTGATGCTGTAGGGGGGGTTTTACGGCTACCAGGTAGGCGCAAGACAACACAGTTAAAAAGGGGATTTGGGAAAAGGGGGAAGGGGGATTTGGGGATTTGGGGATTTGGGGAAGGGGGATAATGGGGGAAAGAGGGCAACAGGAAAGACAAAGGGAAACAGAGGAGAAAAGAGTCTGTGGTGAAAACAGGGACAAACTTTTGCTTTAGCTTTCCCCCTTTTCGCCTTTCCCCCTTTTCCCCTTTTCCCCAAATCCCCCTTTTCCCTTTTCCCCAAATCCCCCTTCCCCAAATCCCCCAAATCCCCCTTACCCTTTTCCCAAATCCCCCTTTCCCCTTCGAGAGAGGCCATTTTGTCCCGTCTTAGATTGGTAGCCGGTTTTACCAGAGTTTTATTGTAGGGGCGGGTTTTACCAATCAATCCGTGGAACCACGAGATATTTGGTTCAGGACTTACGCAAACACCAAAGTTTCTCTGAAAAATCGTCGCTTTGTCACCAGAGATCGCAGCTTGAAACTTTGGTGATAGGAACGCCCTTGCGTAAGTCCTGTGGTTAAACCCGCCCCTACTAACAAAGGATAAATAAACCCGCCCCGACGTGCAGCTACCGATGCAACCGGACATTTCACAGGAAAAAATTACTCAGCAGCGATGGTTAATGCGTGCCTGGATGTTTGCCGCTCCTTTGGGATTTATTGCGATCGATACGGGTTGGATCGTGCGTTGCGTTGGGCGACAGCCGTGGACGCTCTACGAGCAAATTCGCACCGTAGATTCTGCTTCTCATATTCTGGCTAACAATGTCTTGGTATCCCTCACAGGCTTTACAGTTACTTACATCTTGTTGCTGATTGCATACATCTATTTTGGTAGCCGCATTGTTCCCAGAGCGCCAAGATTTGACTTACCAGTGCCGGGATTAGAAATAACCAAACCTGCAATCGATACAACTCCTGGAGAATTCGTTCCCGACGAGCGCCCCGTAGAAGCGCAACAGTAGGAGAAAAAATATGGAGACGCTCAACTATTTTCTGCCACAAATTTGGTTTGGCATTTTAGCCCTCTTCCTCTTCCTTTATGTGATGTTGGATGGGTTTTACCTGGGAGTAGGCATTCTGTCTATCACGTCTTCCTCTGAAGAACGTCGCAGCATTTTGATGACGAGCTTAAGCAACTTTTGGGATGCTAACGAAACTTGGCTGGTATTGATGGGAGGCAGACTGTTTGGCGCATTTCCTCTGGCTTATGGCACCATCCTGACTGCGCTTTACATGCCAATTATCCTGATGGTATTTGGATTCATTTTTCGCGCGATCGCCTTTGAATTTCGCGAAGAAGCCAAGGGAAAATTATTCTGGAATTTAGCCTTTGGTGTGGGAAGTTTCACCGCAGCATTGGGTCAAGGATTCGCCCTTGGTGCAGTGCTAAAAGCGATTAAAGTCGATGCAGCGGGTCACTTTATCGGCGGCAATTGGGATTGGTTGAGTTGGCAATCTGTTCTGGTGGCATTGACTTTAATCCAGGGCTACGTTTTGAGCGGCTCGACTTATTTAATTTGGAAAACGACGGATGAATTGCCAGAAACCCACTACAAAACTGCCAAAATTGCCGCCCAGACAACGCTGCTTGGTGCAATTTTCATCACGATTTCCACACCAATTTTTTATGAAAGTGCGAGAAATCGTTTGTTCCAGCAACCGCTTGTTTATATCTTTGGTATTATATCAAATCCGGTTGCATCGGAATGATTGGCCTTTCTGGGTAATTGCTAATTGCTCGCTTGCTAATTGCAAGAAAAGCCCCTACAGGTCGTAATTCCGATGCCTAAGGAAACGATATTATCCCTGTGCTGGGGATTCTGCTGATCTGGCAACTACTCAAAAGCCTAGATCGTAAGCAGGAACGCGCTCCTTTCGTTTGGACAATTCTCATTTTCGTGCTGACGTTCATCGGGTTGGGATTAGTAGTCTTCCCTTACATCATTCCCCCCGAAATCCCTATCTACGAAGCCGCCGCCGCTCCTAGCTCGCTCGTGATTATGATCGTCTTTATTGGCTGCCTCATTCCCGTCATGTTGTTCTATAACCTTTATCAGTACATTGTCTTTCGTGGCAAAGTTACTGGTGGTCACTATGGGGATTAGCTGAAACCGAAAGAAGCCCCACACTGTACTATAATCCCCTTGAATGCAGGTCGGACTGTTTTTGATTGCAGACCGCTACACCTAGTGACCATGCTCCCTGATTCTCCTCCCTTGATTCTGCTTGACTTCATTTCAAATTGGCATTAGGCAAAAAATAGTGATAAAGTAGACTCGAATATCTATCCCTTGGGACTTTGACATTGCTGCAATACGACTTTCTATATCGCTTTCTGAAAATCGCTACTGTCAACGTAGTGTCGAATATTACAATACCCTTATCGGGTGCAATCAGCGTAGCTTTCCTGGGACACCTGTCAAACATTAGTTATTTAGCAGGGGTGGCATTAGGTGCTATTGTGTTTGATTTTCTCTACGAAAGTTGTTCGTTTATCAAGTCAGGAACAACTGCGGTTACATCTCAATCCGTTGGACGAGATGACCGAGAAGCAATACTTCTAACAGGGCTACAAAATGCTTTAATCGCTTTGGGATTGGGTATGGTTTTTCTGCTGCTGCAATACCCTTTGGGTCAGCTAGGCTTTATGTTGTTGAACGCTACGACCGATGTGAAAAGTGCGGGGATTACTTATTTTAATAGCCGGATTTGGGCAGCGCCTGCGGCTTTAGTCAACTTAGTCTTAATTGGATGGCTGCTGGGACAAGAACAAAATCGTAAAGTCCTTTTACTCACTATAGTTGGGAACGTTTCTAACGTCGCACTTAATTACCTTTACATTGTCCTTTGGGATTGGTCAAGCATGGGGGCTGGGTTGTCGCAAGCTATTAGCCAGTATATAACCTTATTTGTCGGGCTAGTGATGATTAGCCGTCAAGTTACGTTAAAAGAAATAACTGCTTTAGCAGGAAAAGTGCTAAATTTGTCGGCTTTGCAAACTCCTTTTGCTCTGAATCGCAATCTATCTGTTAGGGCTATCGTTATCGTAGCTATTTTTATTCTTTTCAATGCTTTTAGTGCGACATTAGGGAATGGTGTTCTGGCTGAAAATGTTTTACTTCTCCAAATGGTAGCATTAAGCATGTACATGTGTGATGGAGTAGAATACGCTACTGCAACTTTAACTGGTAACTTTAAAGGTCAAGGAGCAACCCATAAGTTCGTACCACTCCTGCAAATTGCATTAGGAATTAACCTGGTGATTGGTTTAGTGGTTGGGCTGGCTACTGTATTTTTTCCAGACCCTATATTTCATCTGCTCACTAACCACTCAGAATTGATAGAACCCGCTAAAACTTATATCCCTTGGGTACTCCTTGTTGTAGTGGGGGCGGGAGTTGCTTATATTCTAGATGGATATTTTGCCGGCTTGGGTGAGGGCGCTGCTGTACGCAATACTTACTTGGTCAGTGGCTCGCTGGGACTTATCTTTCTATCTTTATCAACCTTTTATTTTCATAGCAATCATTTTTTATGGTTAGCTTTATTCACGTTCATGTTGTCTTGCAGTTTAACTCTGGGAATACAGATACCTATGACATTGCAATCAAATGAGGAAAAGGAGGTTGTTAAATTGTGAACATTGACCGTTCCGTGCTGGAGTTTTTAACCAAGTCGTGTCCGGCGGCACGCTTGGGAATGGCTGAACCTTTTTTACTCCCCCTACCTCAAGCCGTGCCAACACCTCATACCGCCCAAACCCTGATTGTCCTGTAGTACCTGAAACGGCTACAATCATTTTGACGAATCAGCTTCATTTTTTCGTAAATGAAGCTCGAAATACCAGTGAAATAGGACATCAAAATGAAATATAGAAAATTGGGAACGAATTGCATATTTCTGAAATCAGTCTTGGTTCCTGGGGTATTCATGAGGGTGTAGAACAGCAAAATGCAGAGGCTTGCATTTACAAAGCCTTTGATGTTGGCATTAACTTCATTGACACTTCTAATTCCTATGCGGCTGGTGGTGCTGAGTCATTTCTGGGGGAAGTATTACAAGGAATTGATCGCTCCAAGTATATCCTGGCGACCAAAGTCTTCTTCCCTACATCACCTAATGACCGAGGACTGTCAGCAGTCCAGATCAGAAAACAAATAGATGCTTCCTTAAGCCGATTGCGTACCGATTATGTTGACCTGTATCAATGCCATCGCTACGATCCGAATACACCTTTGGAGGAAACCATGACGGCACTCACTGAGGTAGTGCGTCAGGGAAAAGCTCGTTACATCGGCTTTAGCGAGTGGAGTTGTGAGCAAATTCAAGCTGCGTGCAATCTGGCTGATGTTGAACGCTTTGTTTCCAGTCAGCCTCAGTATTCTATGCTGTGGCGCCAGCCGGAAGCTCTTGTGTTTCCATTGTGTGCAGCTAATGGTATTGGTCAGATTGTTTGGTCGCCATTAGCTCAAGGTGTACTGACAGGCAAATACCAGCCAGGACAAGTTCCACCGCAAAATTCTCGCGCTGCTAATGAAAAAATGAATTGGTTTTTACTGCAAGAGTTATTCAGCGATCCGATTCTGACAGCAGTACAGAAACTCAAACCCATTGCCCAAGAATTAGGGTTGAGTATGGCACAGTTAGCTCTGGCTTGGGTACTAGGTTCTGAGTATGTATCTTCAGCGATTATTGGTGCTAGTCGTCCGGAACAAATTGTGGATAACGCTGCTGCATCAGGAGTACAACTGGATGGGGATGTATTGGCAGCAATTGACCAAGTATTGGTATCATATCATGTCCGCGAGAGATCGGTAGTGTATGGATGGCTAATTGCTAATTGCTCATTGCTAATTGTCAATTGCCAGACAGCAGCCATTAGCGATTAGCTATTAGCAGTTACACAACCGTTGCTATTGGACATGATATCAGTTGTTCACAAGTAAGTCCTTTCGTTATCCCTCTTTTGTTACCAAGGGAACGGCAGGCAGTCTAAAACCAACTATCAGCTCAGGGTTTGAGGTTTTTTCCCGAAAAACTGACCAAATTTTATTGACTGTCTACCACGGTAGTGTATGGATAGCTAATTGCTAATTGCTAATATAGTATTTTTCCTGACATTAGCGATTAGCGATTAGCTATTAGCAGTTACACAACTTAATTTGTCATAGTCAATCCCCAATAGTCTCTGGGTTTCTCAGGGATGTTTTTCTATATATTCCCGCAGTTGGCTCATTTTATTCAGCGTAAAATTACATTATAATATGGGAGCGATCGCGGCAGAGTTTGTTTGTTGGAGAAGTCTAATGAACATCCCCAATCACCCATACAAAGACTACCAGTTCCACAGTTATGACCATAGCAGATCAGAGAATTAAAATTACCTATATCTTCACGCACCATATTCGTTGGGTTCCCTTTGAATTGGTTGCCAAATATATCGATAAGAGTAAGTTCGCAATTGACTATGTCATTCTGAATGAAGGCGATCCGATAATCTCCTTTTTAAACCAGATGCATATTCCTTGCACTGTTACTTCCTATCAGGACTATAGCAATACCCCAGAAATCGTCAAATTTCTTTATGAACACTTGCTCAAAAATAAGACTGATATTGTTCATACTCATTGGTTCGCGGGAAGCTTGGCTGGAATGCAAGCGGCTTATTACGCCCATGTTCCAGTAAGAATCTTCACCAGAGAACATCCTTCGATTAAATACTATTCGCGTCATGATCCAAGCAAGCATCGCTTGATATGGGAATGTGCCACCAATGTGATTGCTGTTACCAATAAAAGCAAGCAAGGCATGATAGAAGACGGCATACCTGATGATAAAATCACACTTATACCGACGGGATTTGATACCAGGGAATTTGAGAATGTAGAGACTTCGCGCATTGATAAATTGCGAACTAAATATCTAGCCAATCATCACGGTCCTGTTATCGGTGTGGCGGCGCGGTATGTCAGATGGAAAGGAATTGAATATGTCATTGAAGCACACAAGCAGGTTCTCGAAGCTTATCCCAATGCCATGTTAGTTCTTTCCGGGACACATACAAATCGTGCCAGCCTGGAGGAGAAAATTCGTAATGCGCGCAAAGAAGACATTGTTGCACCTCAATACGAGGACATTATCAGCATCACAGACAAGTTGGCGCAATTACCTGAGCATAGCTATATTGAAATCCCATTTGAAGAAGACCTTTTCGCTTTGTTCAGATTATTTGATGTTTTTGTCCATGCGCCTACCGATTCTATTCAAGAGACGTTCGGGCAGGTGTATGTAGATGCCATGCTTTCCAGAGTTCCATCGGTTATTACCCTTGCCGGTAGTGCTTTGGATTGTGCTGTACACAAAGAGAATGCCTGGGTTGTTGATTACAAGAACAGCGCTCAAATTGCCGAAGGAATATTAGCACTCTTAAGCGATTCGCGCCTGAGAGAAAAGATCGTTAACAACGCTTTTCTCTGTGCCCAACAATACGACATAAAGAATCACATGCAACGACTTGAGGAATTTTATGTCTGTGAGCTGCAAAAGAGAAGGAAGTAGGAGCAAGGTTCCAGATTATCTCGATCAACTTTCAATCAGTCCTGCTGCAATTTCTAAAGATTGAAAACTCTCCGGATCTCCTCGTAGGCTTGTTTCTGTATTTCCAGTGCCAGCCAGGTTACATGGACAAAATAAGACACCAATTTGTCACGGCATAGTGGATTATTGTCGTATGTGTGGGTATAGCAGAATTTGAACTTGCTGTCGATATCCATGTTCAACAAACCCATTTCAGAGTTTTCTAACATGAATCGCGAAATTACACGCTGGTCATTCTGACGGCAATCCGTCATGTATTTATCCACAAAATTACTGGTAATATAGTTAAGCATCCGGAGATAGGCCCATTTGTAGCAAATGATAAAGCCACTGTTGAGATACTTTGCTGGCTGCCCTAAATAGTTAGACAAAAAGAAGGGAAGTACATCGGCACTGTGGTGGCAGAATACAGTTTCGGCACCGAAGATAAGATCTCTGCCTGTGGCACGGAAGTCTGCTGCCAATCCGGCAGGATCGTAACGAATGCACAGCACATCATAGGCATCCGTAAAGACTATGATTGCGTCGTCAGCAATATCGGTATCAGAAGCTAAGAATTCGCGAACCTTGAAGATCTTTGAGAGCAGTCCCAGTCGCGGAGAGTAATTCTCGATAATACGCAAGTTACCCTGCAATGATGAATACAGTGGCTGGACGAGTGGACTGTCCGCGTCACACAGGGTAATGAAAACGGGTTCTTCAAGCATTTGCATAAGCCTCAACTTTCTTCATTTTTTAATTCCACTAACAAAGACTATACCCCCGAATTTCTCACCATAATTCTCAAAGCCTTAATTAGATTTTCCCCCTTCTTCAAGTTTAATAGATGCAGTATCAAAAGCCATGCTTCTATTCTCAATCATTTCTAATAACAAGCATGTGCTTAAATAGTATTTAATCCTAGGTTGTATAACAAGCTCTAGAAAACTTGATAATGATATTGTGATAACAAGCCAAATTAATAAACCTAGTAAAAAACTCAAAACTGTTCCCTGCCAAGGAAAATATTTATGCATTAGTATCTCAATCGGCATATGTAATAGATAAAATGCATAAGAAATACTACCCATAAAACTCATTTTTTTCAATATATTGACAGATGTATCATATTTAACCAATAAAATTGCAAGTATAGCGTACAAAGATGCTGCTACCAATTTCGGTTCTTGCAAAACACCTCCTTGCCAAACGATCGCAGACAGGTGAAAACTAGGGATCAGGAAACAGAGTAACCGCAAATAATTAAAACCATAAAAATAGCGCCGTGTGATTTCACAAATTATTAATATACAGATTGGCAGAGTTGTTAGTTCAGAAAAATTGACAAAACTAGCAACTGGATTGGGAACACCTAGCGCGTTTAAAATCCATTTACCTGTGGAAAAATGATTGGTAGCATGAAATAATAAAATATAGCTAATCAGAGGTAAAAATGATTCTCTCTCACTAGAGGCTTGTACTTTACATGCTAATAATAGCCCACTCAACCAAAAAATCCATCCGGTTGCATAAGCAGAAATAAATTGTGGAAATAACGGAATAAACCAGCCAATAACACTGATTAGAAGAGCCGATAAAAATAAAGTTAAGATTTGAGGTCGCCACCACCAGACTAAGATAAAAACTAAATAATATAGAATTTCGTAATTTAAACTCCATACAGCTGCATTACCTGCTATAGGTTCTAGGGAAAAATCAAAGTATTTATCAAAATTTTGCAAAAATAATAAATTTCCTAAAACTATATTTAATTTTTCCTTCGGTTCAGCCAATACTGCGAAACAAATAGCAATAAAATAAATTGGTAAAATTCTAATAGCTCGGCGTGATATATAGTTACGAAAATGCTGAATTGAGAATTCTTTTGTGGTTGTTAAGCCAATGACGTAGCCTGAGAGAACAAAAAATAATAAAACAGCACTCCTTCCCGCTTGTAAATAACCAAAATAAATATTGGGATGGTAGGTAGGGTCTAAAAAGTTTTTCATAGACAAAACATGAAGTCCTGCTACTGAAAGTGCAGCAAGCCCTCTAATCCCCTCTAAATTATAGTCATAGCTGGAATTCTTTTCTGAAGAGCGATCGCTTCTGGGATCGGGTTCCATTTTTGCATTAATTTTCATGATATTTCACTAACCCCCCACATAGCAATTCCTCAACTGGTAAAGTACACCATATCCCACCCAAAAAGGGGCTTAAGCCCCTTGCTTGTAATATCATGTCCGTTAAATTGCCCATAATAAAAAAACCTTACCCCGTTGTTGCGTAGGGACACGGCATCATAGATATCTCGGACAAACAGATAACGTTAATAATGCCGTGTCCCGGCTGCTAATTATGGGTAATCGACCGGACATGATGTAACTCATTGGCTTAAGAAACGCTATAGTTTACTAAGAAATCATCAGTCTAGATCTTGATTCCAAGCCGCACTTCCTTATCAATGCGTATCAGCATTGGCCCTGGAACCTCACGGAAGTAGTCATCAGTAGCTTTGCGGGATCCTGCCCAACAGCCATAATCATCAACGATCAGAACGCCTCCTGTCGAGAGGCGAGGGTAGAGATGTTGAAACTCAACAGCAGTAGATTCATACCAATCGGTATCTAGACGCAGCACAGAGATGGTTTCTGGTTTAATCTTTTCCAATGTCTCAATGACATCGCCTTGAACAAACTGAATCTCAAAATCAAAATTATGAACCGAGAAAGCGGCTTGAACGTCTTCCAATAAAGCATAACACCAACCAATGTCGTCCCCATATTGCTCCATCATTTCAAAGCCGGTACGTCCATATTTGTCCACATCAAATTCTGTGGGGGTTGGCATACCCTGAAATGTGTCATACAGATATAGCTTGCGATCGCTGACGTTTCGCGCTTTCAAAATCAAAGCTGCCAGTAAAGCGCTTCCTCCTCTCCAAACTCCGCACTCGACAATATCACCGGGTATGTTGCGATCGAGGACATAATTTACTGATGTATAAAGCGCAAAGAGTGCCTCTACGCTGGTCATTGTGTACGGACTTACCTGCTGAAATAAATCCATGAAAACCGAATCTTTGCCCATATCTGGCGTAATCTGATCTTTCATGGTCGCTTGATGCTTTGTGGAGAAAACGATCGTGCGCTCAGTACTCATAATAATAATGACGAGTGGGAATAGTTTGACAGGATGGAGGTTGCAAAGATCTAGCGATTGTACAGTGTCAAAAGATTAATAGCTCATCTTTGCTCCTTCGTATGAGGTGATTGTGATTGATAGCTACGCTCGAGGATCAGACCTTCATTTCCTCGTAGCTCAAGGGTATCTCCCAGGCATCCACCCTGGCGATCCATAAATGTGGAGAGGAGAACTTTTGACTGGTTACGAAACTCAATCGGTAATACCCATTTCTGGTATTCAGAACTGAAGTTCAATGCCACAACAAGATCCGATGTCTCGTCAAAGCGTCGATAGCAGAACAGCTGTGATGGTGAGTATAAAGAAACGTAGTCACCAAGCTGTAGTGCGGGTTGTTGCCGACGCAAGTGCAACAGCGCCCTCGTCAGGGAGAGGAAGGAGCGGGAGTCTTGCTTCTGTGCCTCGACGTTGATATTGCTGTAGTCATGAGTGATGGGTAACCAGGGCCAGACTGAGGGCGGACAGAAACCTGCATTAGCAGAGCGATCCCAGAGCATTGGTGTGCGCTCACAATCCCGCCCAACCCCTATACCGGGAGCTTTTTTTTCCCAAGGATCTTGGATGTGTTCGGAGGGAATCCAGGCGTCCTCCATTCCCAGTTCTTCTCCGTAGTAGATCGTTGGTGTCCCACGCAGGGTGAGCAATAGCATCATGCCGATTTTGGCTTGAGAAATCCCAATTCTGCTGGCGACGCGATGCTTGTCATGATTCCCCAATGTCCAATTGGGCCATGCACCTTCAGGCAACAGTCTCTCGTAACGATCGACAATTTCTCGGACGCACTCTGCGCTCCACTGACATCG
This sequence comes from Microseira wollei NIES-4236, assembly GCF_020521235.1. GTDB lineage: Bacteria > Cyanobacteriota > Cyanobacteriia > Cyanobacteriales > Aerosakkonemataceae > Microseira > Microseira wollei. The sequence goes on from NZ_BLAY01000127.1 coordinate 24,816, forward strand.
GACTGACATCAATTCCGAATTTAGTGGTAAATGAAGTTCATCATTTGAGCCATAGTGCTTGATAATTTCCTCGAGTGACTTATACAGTTCACCAATCAAAAGACGATGGCCATACTGCTCGACAAGCGTCCGCAGCATCCGATTGAAATCGTGAATTTCCGGTATATTCTTACTGAAGACTTCAAACAGGCGATCTGATGGTTCCATGCCGGGATGCCAGTCGGGATTCACCGGGTTATCTCGAAACTGCGGATCCTTGAACGCACGATAGGCGGCATCAACTCGAATTCCATCCACGCCTCGCTGCAACCAAAAATGTAGTACATCCAACATCGCCTGCTTGGCATCGGGGTTACGCCAATTGATATCTGGCTGCTCCTTGAGAAACGAGTGTAGATAGTATTGCTCTGTTTTGCCATCCCATTCCCAGGCAGAAAGCCCATCAAAACGACCGAGCCAATTATTGGGAGGTCCACCATCTGCATTTGGATCTTTCCATATGTACCAGTCTCGCTTGGGATGAAAACGCGAACTGCGGGATTCTATAAACCACTGATGCCGATCGGAAGTATGCGGGGCAACAAAGTCAATCAAGATCTTGAGATTGCTACCATGCAAATTTCGGATCAAGCTATCTATATCTGAAAGCGTTCCAAAGACAGGGTCAACATTTGTATGGTCGCTAACATCATAGCCAAAATCAGCCATGGGAGAGGGATAGAATGGTGTCACCCATACGGCATCTATCCCAAGCCATTCTAAATAATCCAGTCGCTGGATAATGCCTGGGATATCACCGATGCCATCTCCATTCGAGTCCTGAAAGCTGCGTATATAAGTCTGATAAATAACAGCAGACTTCCACCAAGGAGAATGAGACATTACGGCTATGGGTAATTAGAATCAATCAAAAGAGGAATATTTCTTTCCTGAGGAATTGCTATGGTACCTAAAGCACCACGAGCGCGGCGTATCGTGAGAAGACTTGCCAGCATGGATGGATACTACTGTCAGTGTTGAACGGGCAATCAGATAATATCATAAAGATTGCCTAAATGATTTAGGTACTTGTACTTACGCACTGAGTACGAAATTACGTCATTTTTGCCGCCGATAAACAAGCTGAAATCCTTGTGCTGCCGTTACAGTGCGTAATTCCTACGATGCATATTATACTTTTGTGTGTATTTCCCCTAAATTCCGACTAATCTGACTTGACAATACCGCTCGTTTACTAATATCTTATACGAGATTGTACTTGAGTTGGTAGGAGCCAGCGGTATATACGTAAATAATTGGCGGAAAGCGGATCGTTGGGCCTATTAGTTAGGTGCCAGATGTTGCTAATTTCTGCTAGGAATTGGAGCATCTGTACAAGCCTGTCAGGAACCTCAGCCTAAAGGCATGAAGCTTGGAAGAGAAATATAACAAGCCATCCTGACCAGCCTAAGACTTTCCTTGTCTACGTTTTTTGAGTCACGACACCGGAGAATGCGTAGCTAGTTCCCTGCTCTGTCATTTGCAGTTAAACAGTTTTAAGGTCACTGAAACAGTGCTGCAAGTCTAACAAGCTCTTAAAACATTGGCCTTGCTAACTTTACCCCGAAAGGGAGGCTCATGGCGAGCAAAACAAAACACTATGTGTACAGGGTTGCAAGATTCGAGGCGGTAACTGTCCCGCTGAAAGTACAACACAAAAGTACACCGATTCAAGCAACCGCAAGGCAGTAGTGGTAACTGTAAAGCCGTCCTATAAGGACGGGGTTTCTACCCATTTTTCTGATGATGCAGCTGTGGTATGTTTGCTATGTTATTGATTGAGGTGAAATAGTGTTTGAAGCTGGAAAGATACCTTGCTACATGAACCGCTCGGATCAAAGGGGTTTATTTCTGGGTCTTGTGAATCAAGGACTTTGGCAAGAAGTAAATTTTGTCAAAACTCAAGCAGGGCAGATTCGAGGCGGGCATTTCCATACTAAAACCAATGAAGTTATTTTTCTGGTGCGCGGTAAGGCAGAGGTGGAACTGCAAGATTGCGATAATCCCCAACAAAAACAGCAGTTTATTTTGAACCCAGGAGAAGGAGTTCAGATTAAGCCTTACATGCTTCACACCTTGCGCTACCTAGAGGATAGCGAACAAATTGCGCTACTGGATGTTCCTTTTGATCCTGCAGATCCAGATCTGCACACCCTTACAGAAGTCACGGTAAACGTATCTAAGAGGTTGGTTTGAAACGAAGATAATAGGCTGGAAAGTGCTTGCGGTGTGGAGCCAAAGCGGTTTTACTAGAAGCTGTTGATGATGCGGAAAGTTTACAACTTATTATTTGGGCCGCTCAAGGATATCGGGGTCAACTGGAAGATTCAGTATTCATTGTTTGTGGCTGTAAGTTGGAGATTGTTAAACGCAACGAACCCGGTTTTAAGATATTACCTCGCAAATGGGTGGTGGAGCGGAATTTTGCTTGGCTTGGTAACAATAGAAATTTAAGATTTACTTCACCGAAAACGCGCAGGTCTGCCCCGGCCTATCTCGAAAGAAAGCTAACCGCGCATCGCAAATCATTACACGGGAAATTGGTTCATGAAATACTGAGTCTTGGAAACACTATCAAACTGGAAAAACATTTCAACAAAGCTTTCCAAAAACTATTTGGAAAGTCTGTTGGTCTTCGCGCAACGGGAGAATTCGTATCTCGCTTAAAATGCTTGGCCCAAAGTGCTGGCGTAACGGTGGTTGAATTCTCCACATTTAAGACTAAACTATCTCAAAGAAAATTGATATGATCCCTCAAATTCAACCTTGGATTGACGATAGTGAATGGCTTGAAGTTAAGCGGGTGATGGAATCAACCTACTTAACCGAGAATAAAGTGACAGAGGAGTTTGAAGCTGGCATTAAAGCTCTAACGGGGGCAAAACATGCAATTGCTGTTTGCAACGGTACTGCTGCTTTATACTGCATCCTCAAGGCTCTGGATATCGGTCATGGAGATGAGGTGATTGTCCCCAACCTGACCTTTGTTGCTTCCTCGAATGCGGTGATTATGGCAGGGGCTAAGCCCGTCTTTTGCCCAGTTAGAGCAGATACGCTGTGCATTGATGTAGAGGCAGCCGCAGCGCTAGTCAATGACAGAACCAAAGCGATTATGCCTGTCCATTTGTACGGTCAAAGTGCAGATATGGATGCAGTACTCGCCTTTGCTAAACGCTTTGAGTTGAAGGTGATTGAAGATGCAGCACAGGCGATTGGAGTAGAGTTCAACGATCGTCATGTAGGCTATTACGGAGACGCAGGTGCCATTTCCTTCTATGGCAACAAAACGATTACCTGTGGTGAAGGTGGGATTATTGTAACCGACAGTGATACTATTGCCCAGACCTGCCGTCGGCTGAAGAATCATGGGCGATCGCGTCGCGGCACCTTTGTCCACGAACATATTGGCTTTAATTTTTCCATGACAGAAATGCAGGCAGCTATTGGTGTTGCCCAGATCAGAAAGTTACCTGCAATTATTGGGCGCAAACAGCAAATTTATGAAGCTTACATGGCTGGTTTAGCAGATGTGCCCCAGTTGCAGCCGATGTTTATTGACCCACGCTGTAAGCCGGTCCACTGGTTTACCTCTTTCTATGCTGAAAACCGGGCTGAACTGGCTGACTATTTAGCAAAACAGGGAATTCAAACTCGACTCTTTTTCTGTCCGCTTCATCTTCAACCTTGCTATCAAGGCTGGGCCGATCCAAGCATGACCTATCCCGTCAGTACATCTGCTTATGAGCGAGGAATGTCTTTGCCGTCATCCTATAGTTTGACTGATGAAGAACTAGATTTTATCATCGCCAAAATTCACCAGTTCTATCAGCTTTGTGAGCAATTGGAAAGTGCTTGAATCTCCCCTCTCTCAAACCTCCGAATATCTTGCCTGTCGTGAGCAGGTAGTTGCGGCTCTCTTCGATTTGCCCCAGGGTAAAGCGTTATCTGAGGCTCTGATTGCAGGTCGCGACTTTGTTCACTTGATCCATCCCGATTGGGTGGCAGGCGTAACCAGAATTCAGGTGCGGGAGGGGCATGGTCCTCAAAATCTCAATGATGATCCGGTTGACACGCAGTTCCATGCTTACTTGGAAGCTGCGATTAACCCTCAGATTCGTAATGGTCTCCTCGCAGATGGCACGAAACCCGGAAGTTATGACGATCGCAAAGTCCGCTGGTCTGGAGCGGGAGTGGCTGGATTCTGGTCTCGCAGTCAAGACACCTTCACCCTGGAAGTTGGACCCACTACCTATCCCCGTTGTCGTCTAGATTTGACTCGTAGTTCGTTGGAAGCACTAAAGCTGATGATGCGTGGTCTGACAAATTACCACGATCCCTACGCTTATTTTGCCAGAGGAATTGGGGTTGCGGTAGTTCCTCTGACCACGGATGGTAATGTCTACATTGGTAAGCGGTTGAATGCATCGGATTACACAGGCGTTCTCAATTTTGTGGCGGGTTGGGCTACATTTTCTCCTACAGTTCAAGACATCAATTTTTATCAAGATGCTCAACGGGAGTTGTGGGAAGAAGTGAATGTTGCCATGACCTTAAATGACACGAATACTCGGTTTGTTGGTATGTCTGGCAACCCGATTACGGGGGAAGTTGATTTGGTCTTTGTGGTGCAAACGGAAATGCCCGATCGCCATTTTCGCTCAAAGCAGTGGGGAGAGCATTCTTGTTTGGTTCCCATTCGCAGTAAAGCTGAAGCTCTTGCTCTACTGGAACATGGACTGTTACCTGGAGAACAGGAGGCTTACAGGCTGATGTTTTCCTCTCGATTGGGCTTAGAATACCTAGTTCAACAGCATTGGTGAATTTAGAAATGGCAAGGGCTGATTCAAAATTGGTCAAACAAGCCTGGAAATCAGAACCATACTGTAGAAATCGCTCTTTCCCGATTGATCGATCCATAGGATAAGAAGAAGTAAACAACCCGCCGCTAAATCGGAGTACCGATTATAGCGGGGGCTTTGAAAGAAGTCCAGAGTTTACCAGACTTAGGTGGCAACACCTACGTTATTGGCAAGAGTTAAAGACCTACCAGGGGATGC
>NZ_BLAY01000128.1 GCF_020521235.1 Microseira wollei NIES-4236
AACTCTTTGACAGGCGAGACGCCTATCCCACAAGAGTTGTTGGAGAATTCTATTAGACCTCTGCAAAAAACAAACTCTTTGACAGGCGAGACGCCTATCCCACAAGAGTTGTTGGAGAATTCTATTAGACCTCTGCAAAAAACAAACTCTTTGACAGGCGAGACGCCTATCCCACAAGAGTTGTTGGAGAATTCTATTAGTAAAAGCGATTCTCTTATGGGGAGGCTGCGCGAGCGCATTTTACTAGATGTCCGCACGCCTCAAGAATACAACGGTGAATGGTTTTTCAATCAGCCGCCGCAAGGAACAGAACGCGCTGGACACATACCCGGTGCAGTGCATATCGACCACACTCTCACCCTCAATGAAGATGGAACTTTTAAGTCTAGGGATGAATTGCAGACACTTTTTAGCAGTAAAGGTATTACAGCAGATAAAGAAGTGTTTCCCTACTGTGCCATTGGTGGGCGATCTGGATATACCTGGTTTGTCTTAAAGTATTTATTGGGTTATCCAAATGTGAGAAATTATGATGGATCGTGGAATGAGTGGAGCCGTCTTAGCGATGTTGCGTTCGCGTCTGAAAATTTGGCTGGATAATTATAGGAGTTTCGCCCCAGCAGCAATTAAAAAACGCTGCTTCAGGACTTACGCAAAGAAACCGGGTTTCTCTCAAAAATCCTTGGTTTGGAAACCAGAGATGTAGGTCGAAACAAAGGTGATGACCTCAGCCTTTTTTGATCGATCTTTACCCAGGGAAGCAACAAGTATTTTTAATGGGTAGTAAACCGAACTTGATATTACGCGATCGCATCCCAAATAATCATAATTAGATCGCTGTATCCAAACTGACTAAAAATCAGCCCTATGCCCAAAAAACTTCCTCCTTTTCTCCACAAAATCCTCACTTACGGGTTAGCCATCCTCCTGGGATCTTTTCTCACCGTAGGCATCCTACAGGTATCCCCATCTCAAGCTGCTCCCAGCACACCGCCTCCTCCACCTACCAGAGAAAGCGTGAATAACTTTGTCACCGCCGCCGTCAACCGCGTCGGGGCATCTGTTGTCAGAATTGATACCGAACGCACGGTGACAACCCGCCAGATCGATCCGTTCTTTGATGACCCCTTTTTCCGCCGCTTTTTTGGCGATGAATTCCCCCAACGCAGTCCGATGCAACAACGCCTGCGCGGCGAAGGATCGGGCTTTATTATCGATAAAAGCGGCATTATCCTGACCAACGCCCACGTCGTCGATAACGCCGATAAGGTAACCGTAACCTTAAAAGACGGACGCCAATTTGAAGGGCAAGTACGCGGCGCCGATGAAGTAACCGATTTAGCGGTGGTAAAAATTAATACTGGTGGTAAAGATTTACCCGTAGCACCACTGGGAGATTCCAGCGCGGTGCAAGTGGGAGATTGGGCGATCGCAGTCGGCAATCCCTTGGGACTTGACAATACCGTCACCCTGGGTATAATCAGCACCCTCCGCCGTTCCAGCACCGAAGTCGGCGTTCCGAACAAGCGGCTCGACTTTATTCAAACCGACGCGGCGATTAACCCCGGTAACTCGGGTGGACCTTTGTTAAACGCTGCCGGGGAAGTGATTGGCATCAACACCGCGATTCGCGCCGACGCGATGGGAATTGGCTTTGCCATCCCGATCAACAAAGCCAAAGAAATCAGCGGTAAACTCGTGCGCGGGGAAAGCGTGGCGCATCCCTACCTGGGGATTCAAATGACCACCCTCACCCCGCAACAAGCCAAAGAAAACAACGACGACCCCAATTCCGCCTTCACCATACCCGAAGTACAAGGGGTATTAGTTGTCAGGGTGTTACCCAATACCCCGGCAGCGTCGGCAGGTTTGCGACGGGGAGACGTAATCCTTCAAATCGACGGACAACCCGTTACCAGCGCCGACCAGTTGCAGAACATGGTCGAACGTAGCCGCGTTGGTCAAGAACTACAGCTGACGGTACAGCGCGGCAATCAAACCAGTCAAATAGCAGTGAGGACAGCGCAACTGGAAAACGTCAATTAGAGAATGGGTAATGGCTAATTGCTAATGGCTAATTGCTAATTGTTTTTACCATTAGCGATTAGCCATTAGCCATTACCTAATCTTCGTCATCCTCATCGTCATCCTCGTCATCATCGATCAGATCCTCATCATCCAGAAGCGAGTCATCGCCGCCAAAACCGAAACGGTCATCGTAGGAATTGCCATCTAACCCACCCCGTCGCGACGAATTGAAACCGCCATCCATGCCAAAACGACGCGCCGTCCGGTCATCCAGCACCACATCCTGAATCGCCTTACCGTGCAGCGATTCTAAGTCTTCTGCATCTTCTTCCAACAGGGCGCTGCTTTCGTAGGACAAATCGACATCGGTACTGGCTGCACCGTCCTCATAAGCATTGAACCCAGTGCCTGCCGGAATCAATCGCCCGATGATCACGTTTTCTTTCAGTCCGCGCAACCAATCGGATTTACCTTCAATCGCCGCTTCCGTGAGAACCCGCGTCGTTTCTTGGAAACTCGCCGCCGAGATAAAGCTATCCGTATTCAAACTAGCCTTAGTAATCCCCAACAGCATCGGCGTATACTGAGCCGGAGCGCCCCCAGTAATCGACATCGCATCATTCACCTGTTCGATTTGGCGCAATTCGACTAACTCACCGGGAAGCATCGTCGTGTCGCCGCCATCATCCACCCGCACTTTAGAAGTCATCTGCCGCACGATCACCTCGATGTGCTTGTCAGCAATATCAATCCCTTGGGATTGATACACCGACTGCACCTCGTTCACCAAGAACGTTTGAGTCGCCCTCAGCGCGCTCAGCGCCGCTTCATAAACTCCCAATTGTTCTCGGTTGAACTCGAAGAAAGTCTCCAAGATCTCGTGAGGATTAGCAGGACCATCCGTCAGCGGTTCCCCAGCCTTGACGTGTTGCCCGTCAGATACCAGCGGGTTTTGACCAGGACCGATGGGGTACTCTGCTATGCGTCCATCATCTTCGATCACCTTGATTTCATCCGGTTCGTCTTGCCGCCACGTCAGCTGCACCGTACCGGGACGCCGCGCCAAAATGCAAGCCTCTTTCGGTTTGCGAGCTTCCAGCAGTTCTTCAATCCTCGGCAGACCTTGAATAATATCCCCGGTTTTAGTCCGCTCGAACACCAACAGCACCAGGTTATCCCCCCGCTGTACCAAGTCACCATCTTCGATGTGCAGCACCGCTCCTGGGGATACCCGGTAAGGACGAGCTAGCCGCATCACCACTTGGTAATTGTCAGTTGTCAGTTGTCCGCCGTCAGTCGTTAGTTCATTACCACTAACCCCCGACGACTGACGGTTGAGAACCCTCACTACCTGACCGGATTCTGGTATCTCAACTCCAGGCGCAATAGTAGACCCAGCCACCAGCAAATCCCCTGGCTTAACGGTTGGCTTGGCAGTTCCCGTGTTAATCGCTAGCTTGTCCGCTTCCCGCACTACCAAAACCCGGCGAATTGCTTCGCCTTCGTCGCGAATGCCGCGGATTTCCCCCGCATCTTTACATTGAATCTCCGTCCTCGCGACGACGGCACCGGGGGCAATCCGATCGCCATCCTGCACCAACAGCCGCGTATGGGTGCTGCCGCTGGTTGCATCCGCTGCCACATCCCGGCGAATCACCAGCGACTCCAGAATCACCAACTGTAGGCGCATCACATCAGGATCTTCCTCATCCGGCACCAGTTCGATATCTGCTGCCAACCCAGCCGCATCCTTGCCGATTTCCAGCACCAGTTGAGTCCGCAGCAACTCCAACCCTTCAACCGACTTCACCCGCTCCCCATCTTTATAAGGCAGACGCTGCACCGCCCGCAACATCAGGGATTGCTCTTGCAGCGGCGAACCATTCCCCAGGTCAGCACCCTCAATATCCGCCCGTACAACCTCCCCAGTCCCCGTTTGCGAAGGCACTGAAGGGATAGACGGAATCGCATACTCAGTCACCGGACGCAGCAACAGCGCAGGACCCTCCGGCGTTTCCACGTACTCCACATAGCGCAACTCCGACGCCACCAAACCCGGTACGATCTCTTGTCCCGGCGCCGCGATCGTCCCATCCAACGCCATCACCGCCTCCGGGTCATCCACCAAATGCAGTTCACCCGGCTTAACTGCAATTTCCCGCAGAATGTCATTTTTCTGCACCACTTCCACTACGCCGCTGCTAGCACAGAAGATGTCTTTCACCACCTCGTGCCCCGCCTCGACGTATTGACCGTCCTCAACCAACAACAAAGAAATGTCTTTATTCACCTCATGGGATTCTTCTGGAATCCACAGCAGGGTTCCCCCCTGAATCACCTCATAACCCAACTTAGCCTTGCCCCGCTTAGCCACCTCCACACCGGCGTACTTCACAATACCTCCCGTCGCAGTGCGGTAGCGGTCGTCAATCAACTCAGCCACCACCTGGTTATTCGCCACCTTCGTGCCCGGGGTTGCCTTGAGCGAGAACAGCTGACCCTCCGTAGTTTCTATTAAATAGTGGTCGCGTCCTTGGTAGCTTTCGACACGCACAATTGCCGAATCCAACAGCACGCTAGCAGTGATAATTTCAATTTCTCGTCCCCCCTTGGCGGTGCTTTCCGCTGGCAGTCGCACCACGCCGCCGTGTTCCGTCACCAGTTTAGTTTCGGCTAAAACTGAACCGGGTTCCACGCGATCGCCATTCCTCACCACCGGCTCCGCACCCGGTGGCAAATTATACACTTCCCCCGACAAAATCCAAATCAAACCGCCCCGCGCCGCGTTGCGAGTGACATTGCCCTGACGGTCGGTTTTTTCTTCCACCACCAAGTCAGTGAACTTCACCTCTCCCGCCTTATCGCTGGCTACATCCTTCGTCACCTTTTCCGTCGTGCGGCGCACGTTGCGACCCGTAATCGGCACCTCAGCCAGAACTTGATTCGCTTTTACCGCTTGCCCATCCCGCACCAGCAGAGTAGAACCTTGGGGTACAGCATAAGTTTGGGTAGTTGCTTCGCCCTCTCCACGCCCTACTAAAGTAATTTCTGCATTATTTTCCATCACCGCCGCATCTTCCCCGTGACGGGTACGGAACGGCCTTGCTCTCAGGGACTTACCGATGTGAATCGTCCCCTCAAACGCCGCCCGCAACTGACGGGCAACTTCCCCGGTAAACACGCCTCCCGTGTGGAAAGTCCGCATCGTCAGCTGAGTACCCGGTTCCCCAATCGACTGGGCGGCGATAATTCCCACCGCTTCGCCCAAATCTACCACCGAAGCATGGGCGAGACTCCAACCGTAGCAAGCTTGACACACCGAGCGAGCAGCTTCGCAGGTGAGGGGACTTCGCACCACGACTTCTTCTACCCCCGCCTTCTCAATTGCGACTGCCAACTCTTCCGAAATCGCCTGATTGCGAGTTGCCATCACCACCCCCGTCACCGGATGAACCACATCCGCCGCCAGCGCCCGCCCCAGCAAGCGATCCGACAGCTTAATCAGCGTTTTCGACTCATCCCTCATCGCTGTCAAAGCAATGCCCCGCGTGCTAGAGCAGTCAGCTTCCCGGATAATCACATCCTGAGACACATCCACCAAACGGCGAGTCAGATACCCAGAGTCAGCCGTTCGCAGCGCCGTATCCACCAAGCCCTTTCTGGCCCCGTAAGAAGAAATAATGTATTCTGTAACCGTCAAACCTTCCCGGAAATTGGTTTTAATCGGCAAATCGATAATTTCCCCCTGGGGATTAGCCATCAACCCCCGCATTCCCACCAGCTGGCGCACCTGAGAAATATTCCCCCGCGCACCGGAGAATGCCATCATGTAAACCGAATTCAGCGGATCGGTTTCCCTAAAATTCCGCACCACCTCATCTTTTAGCGCTTCAGAAGTGCTATTCCAGGTATCGATCACCTTTTGAAACCGCTCAACCTCAGTAATTTCTCCCCTTGTATAACGAGTTTCAGTCGAGCGAATTTCTTCTTCAGCAGCTTCCAGGAGACTTCGCTTGCTCTCAGGCACTTGTAAGTCATCTACGCTAATCGAAACCCCAGCCTTGGTCGCATAGCGGAATCCCAAGTCTTTTAACTTGTCTGCCACTTGAGCCGTCCGCGCCGTCCCATAGTTGGTAAAAGCCCAGGCAATCAGTTTTTTCAGCTGACCCTTGTCAATTACCCGATTGCGAAAAACTAAATTGTCTGCCATTGTTCCTCTAATTCCTAAGTAATTGGTAATTGGTAATTGGTAATTGCTAATTGCTAATGGCTAATTGCTAATAGTTCGCTCCTCATAGATCTGATTTTTGCAACCATTAGCCATTAGCCATTAGCCATTAGCCTCGTTCCCACAGCTCCTGCCTGGGAACGCCATTAGCCAGCCAAAGCTTCTTGAATTGTCTTGTTGTAGATAATCCGACCAGGCGTAGTCTTGATATATTGAGAAATCAGCTTGCCTTCTGCCGTTTCGCGCGTGCGGCGGAACTTATAAATACAAGTGCGCGTACCGTCTTCCAGGCGCTTAACCTCCAACGGTTCGTTATCCGGTTCCGGCGTTTCCACCGACCCGTCAAATCGCAACCAAATGTAGGCGTGTAAGTCTACTTGTAGTTGCTCGTAGGCCACAATCACATCGTTCATATTCGAGAAAAAGCGCCCAGACCCCTTTTGCTGCGCCGGATTTTCCGCCGTCAAGTAATAGCAGCCCAACACCATATCTTGGCTAGGCGTAATAATCGGACGCCCCGTCGCTGGCGACAGAATATTATTACAAGCGAGCATCAACAACCGCGTTTCTGCCTGCGCTTCCAAAGACAAGGGTACGTGAACCGCCATTTGGTCGCCGTCAAAGTCTGCGTTGAACGCCGGACACACCAAAGGATGCAATTGAATCGCCCGACCTTCCACCAAAATCGGTTCAAACGCTTGAATCCCCAAACGGTGCAGCGTCGGCGCCCGGTTCAGCATCACCGGATGCCCCTCAATCACCTCTTCCAGCACATCCCAAACGCTCTCATCGTTGCGCTGAATTAACTTCTTCGCCGCCTTGATATTGTTCACCAATCCCTGACGAATCAGGCGGTGAATCACAAACGGCTGAAATAGCTCAATCGCCATTTCCCGCGGCAAACCGCACTGGTGAATTTTCAGCTTCGGCCCGACTACAATTACCGAACGTCCGGAATAATCTACCCGCTTTCCGAGCAAGTTCTGACGGAAGCGACCCTGCTTCCCTTCAATAATGTCAGACAAAGACTTCAAAGGCCGGTTATTTGCCCCAACTACCGTGCGCCCCCGACGCCCGTTATCAATCAAAGCATCAACCGCCTCTTGCAGCATCCGCTTTTCATTGCGGACAATAATTTCCGGCGCCAAAATTTCTTGCAACCTCGCCAAGCGGTTATTCCGGTTAATCACCCGACGGTACAAATCGTTTAGATCGGAAGTCGCAAACCGACCCCCATCCAGCTGCACCATCGGGCGCAAATCCGGCGGAATCACCGGAATCACCGTCAGCACCATCCACTCGGCTTTCGCTCCCGTGGCGATAAAATTATCGATCACCCGCAGTCGCTTAATCAGCTTCGCTCGCTTTTGACCCTTTGCAGCAGCAATTTCTTCCCGCAGTTGCTCCGCTTCAGCATCTAAATTAATATCTTGCAGCAAGCGTTGCAGCGCCTCCGCCCCAATACCTACCTCAATTCCCGTCAATTGGGAATCTTCGCTGTAAAGCTGATCCTCAATTTCCATCCACTGATCTTCCGACAGCAGTTGCTTATAACTGAGATTGTCAGCATTACCCGGATTGAGAACAACGTAAGCATTAAAATAGACAATCTGCTCCACATCCCGCAGGGGCATATCCAGCAGGATCGAAATGTAGCTAGGAATGCCCTTTAAATACCAAACATGCGCGACTGGTGCGGCTAATTTAATGTAGCCCATGCGATGTCTGCGGACTCTTGATTCGGTTACTTCTACACCGCAGCGCTCGCAAACAATCCCTCTGTGGCGGACTCTTTTATACTTACCGCAATGACACTCCCAATCTTTAGCTGGCCCGAAAATCCGCTCGCAAAACAAGCCATCCATTTCCGGTTTTAGGGTGCGGTAATTAATCGTTTCTGGCTTCGTTACTTCCCCAACCACTTGACCGTTTGGTAGCGTTCTTTCGCCCCACTGGCGAATCCGATCCGGAGAAGCAATGCCAATTTTAACGTAGTCAAATCTTTGTTCTAGCTTTGCCATTGCGATATTGGTAATTGGTAATTGCTAATTGCTAATTGCTAATTGCTAATTGCCAATCGCTAATTGCTAATTGTTTTTACCATTAGCCATTAGCGATTAGCTATTAGCCAATTAGATTTCTTCTTCTTCCAAATCCTCTCTTGTGAGGGATTCATAGGTGGGTTTGCTCGGAGTGCGGCGGTTGGACAGATCTGCCATTAGATCCACCTCCACATCGCGGCTGCTACCATCTTCTAAGGTTTCCACTTTGTGAACGGCAATATCTAATCCCAAAGATTGCAACTCCCGCATCAGCACCTTGAACGACTCAGGCGTTCCAGGACGGGGAATCGCCTTACCTTTGACAATCGCATTCAGCGCCTCGTTACGCCCCTGCATATCGTCCGACTTCACCGTCAGCAACTCCTGCAAGGTATAAGCCGCCCCAAATGCTTCCAGCGCCCACACTTCCATTTCTCCGAACCGCTGACCGCCTTGTTGCGCTTTACCGCCCAAAGGCTGCTGGGTAACCAGAGAATACGGACCCGTAGACCGGGCATGGATCTTGTCATCCACCAAGTGAACCAGCTTCAGCATGTAAGCCACACCCACCGTCACGGCTCGGTCAAACGGTTCCCCAGTCCGCCCATCAAACACTTGAATTTTCCCCGCATTATCCGGGTTAAACAACCAAGGTTGGTTGGTTTGCTCCCGCGCTTGCATCAGCTTGCCGTGAACCGTCATCCGCGACGCTTCTGCCCCGTACCGTTCGTCAAAAGGTACGATTTTATACCGCACTCCCAAAGACCTGCCAGCCCAACCGAGCAAGCACTCAAACACTTGACCCACGTTCATCCGCGACGGCACCCCCAACGGGTTCAGCACGATATCCACCGCAGTGCCATCGGGCAAATAGGGCATATCTTCAATCGGCAGAATCCGGGAAATAATCCCTTTATTCCCGTGCCGTCCCGCCATCTTGTCCCCGACTTGGATTTTGCGCTTCTGGGCGACATACACCCGCACGACCATATTGGCGCCGGGGGGCAGTTCGTCGCCTTGTTCCCGGGTAAACACCCGCACGTCTACCACGCGCCCTTTTTCCCCGTTGGGTACGCGCAGGGAGTTATCCCGCACGTCCCGCGCTTTTTCACCGAAAATCGCCCGCAGGAGTTTTTCTTCTGGCGGCTGATCTGATTCGCCCTTGGGCGTCACCTTGCCCACCAGAATATCTCCAGATTCCACCCAAGCACCCTTGCGGATAATCCCGGTTTCATCGAGTTGTCTGAGGGCATCTTCCCCGACGTTGGGAATTTCCCGCGTAATTTCTTCCGGTCCTAACTTAGTTTGCCGCGCTTCGATTTCATACTTCTCGATGTGGATGCTGGTGTACACATCGTTGTAAACCAAGCGCTCGCCAATCAGGATGGCGTCCTCGTAGTTGTAGCCTTCCCAGGGCATGTAGGCGACTATGATATTGTTCCCCAACGCGATTTCGCCGCCTTCCGTTGCCGAACCATCCGCTAAAACTTGTCCCGCGACTACGCGATCGCCTATCTTGACCAAAGGCCGCTGATTCAGACAAGTATCTTGGTTGGAGCGCTGGTACTTCTGCAACTGGTATTCAATTTCGTCAGCCGTAGGCGCAACACCAGTAGAAGAGACAAAAGCTTCTTCATCGACTTCCGCTTCTACCTCATCCCCTTTGAGAGTCCTGACGCGAATCCGTTCCGCATCCACATAGCTAACAATCCCGTTCTGCTTGGATACGATCACCATCCCCGAATCCCGCGCTGCCTGGGCTTCCAAACCCGTCCCCACCAGGGGTCGCGTCGGCTTCAGCAACGGCACAGCTTGCCGCTGCATGTTCGACCCCATCAGCGCCCGGTTAGCATCATCGTGTTCCAAAAATGGAATCAGCGAAGTCGCCACCGAAATAATTTGCACCGGCGACACCGCCACAAAATCCACCTGGTCTTTTGTCGTGGTGGTGAAGTCTTGCCGATAGCGCACCGGGACGGTTTCTTCCATAATCATCGCGTTTTCGTCGATGGCAATATCCCCCGGCGCCACCCGCTTATCGTCCTCCTCATCTGCCGTCATATATAACGGCGGCAAGTCCCGCCGCACGCGGGCATTTTCCACCCGCCAGAACGGCGTTTCCAAAAATCCATACATATTCACCCGCGCGTGGGTTGCCAACGAACTAATCAACCCCGCATTCGGCCCTTCCGGCGTCTCAATCGGACAAATCCGCCCATAGTGGGAAGGGTGAATATCCCGCACCGCAAACCCCGCCCGTTCCCGCGTCAAACCTCCAGGACCAAGGGCAGACAACCGGCGCTTGTGAGTCAACTCTGCCAGCGGGTTTGTCTGATCCATAAATTGGGACAACTGGGACGAGCCAAAAAATTCCTTAATCGCCGCCACCAAAGGTTTCGGGTTCACCAAACTCGCCGGGGTCAAAGATTCAGCATCGGAAACCGTCATCCGTTCCCGAATAATCCGCTCCAAGCGGTTTAAGCCCACCCGCACCTGGTTTTGCAGCAACTCGCCCACGCTGCGTACCCGCCGGTTACCCAAGTGGTCGATATCGTCCGTATTGCCGATATCAAACTCGAGATTAATCAAATAATCAATCGCCGCCAGAATATCTTGAGCCGTCAGCACCCGCGTCGTATCTTGAATCGTCAGGCGCAGCTTCCGATTCAGCTTATAGCGACCCACCCGACCCAAGTCATAACGTTTCGCGTCAAAAAAGCGCGACTCCAGCAACTGTTGCCCGCCAGACACCGTCGGCGGTTCCCCTGGGCGCAGCTTGCGGTACAGTTCCATCAGCGCTTCTTCTTCGCTGGGATTGCCTTCTTTTTCCAGGGTTTTTTGGAAATATTCTGGATGTCTGAGGGCGTCAAAAATTTCATTATCACTCAGCCCCAGCGCCTTCAGCAGCACCTGCGCCGACAGCTTGCGCGTTTTGTCGATTCGCACCCACACCAAGTCGTTTTTATCGGTTTCAAACTTCAGCCACGCCCCCCGATTGGGAATCAGCGATGCGCTGTAGGTACGGCGTCCGTTCTTATCAACTTCGGATTTATAGTAAACCCCCGGACTGCGGACGATTTGGTTGACGATTACCCGCTCGGCGCCGTTGATAATAAACGTACCCCGATCGGTCATTAACGGTAGGTCGCCGATAAAGACTTCTTGTTCTTTAATTTCCCCGGTTTCTTTGTTAATCAACCGGGTGGGAACGTACATCTGTACCGCATAGGTGCTGTCGCGGCGCTTGGCTTCATCCACATCGTACTTGGGGCGCTTGAGTTTGTAGTCTTTGCCCATGAAGTGCAACTCTAGCTTGCCCGTGTAGTCGGTAATCGGCGAAAAGCTGTTGAGTTCTTCTATCAGTCCCTCTTCCAGGAACCAGCGAAAGCTTGCCCGCTGAATCTCTACGAGGTCTGGTAGCGTCACAGCTAGTTCGGTTACAGTCAGATTGGTCATGGGTCTCCTGTTGCTTTTATAGATTGCGGGTAGCTTCTTTGGGATGCTATGTTCTAAACAATCGAGCAATTTTAACCGTAGTGGCTGCGCTTGTGTAGGCTAGGGTGAGTCATCTTACCTACGCTTTTGTTTGTCGTCCCTCCCAGGGGCGTGACGCTTTAGCACCTTGCCCTAGAGGGGATAATTTTCCCCTTATCGGTTGTTAGCAATGGAATTTATGGGGAAACTCTGGTTTTTAACGTTTCCTTTCGGCTGTATCTGTATTTGAATAAGTTAAACGAACCGGGCGTACAAGCATACGCCCCTTTTTCCAAATTCCAGAGCCAGTTGGCGTGCATGTTGAGTTCCACAAGTTGTGGTGCAGTGGCGGTAAATTGTGGCGTTTTGGTGGTCGTCCCAATCGAGCGAACTCTTGTATTGATAGCAGTTTCACCTTTAAACATTATGGCGCAAGCTGTCAATCGTTGACTCACTCGTGGGGCTTTATTGCCAAAGTTTTTAGTTCCGAGTCTGAAATTGGTAATTTCTTCCCGGAACTGGAGCTATTTTCCTCTGTATTACTGTACCACTCAGCACTCCAATGGTACTGAAAGGGCAAAAAGTTTACTAGCATTCTCAGTAGTTTGGCGGGCCAATTCTGGGAGGGAAACACCCCGCAGGCGTGCTACTGCTTCGGCTACGTAGCGCACGTAAGCGGGTTCGTTGCGCTTGCCGCGTTTGGGAACGGGGGCTAAAAACGGACAGTCCGTCTCGACTAACAAACGCTCTAAAGGAACCATGCGAGCTGATTCCTGTATCTGGGTGGCGTTTTTGAAGGTGACGATGCCGCTAAAGCTGATATAAAAACCCAAGTCGAGGAACCATTGCGTTTCCTGGGGGTTGCCTCCCCAGCAGTGCATGACTCCCCGCACGGCTCCCTTTTGCTGCCATTGTTGGCGCAAGATCTCCCGCATCCGCACTGCTGCGTCGCGGCAGTGGATTATTACTGGCAAATCCAGTTTTCGGGCTATATCCAGCTGGGCGATAAATGCCGTTTCTTGGATTGTTTGGTTGTTGGCTTTGTAAAAGTCCAGTCCTGTTTCGCCGATAGCTACGACTTTGGGGTCGCATTCGGCTAAAGATAAAATTTCCTCAACCGCAGCTTCACTCCACTTGTCGGCATCTAAAGGATGCAAGCCAACCGCAAAAAACACTTCCGGAAACTGCTTGGCGATCGCAGCGATGCTGCCAAATTCCGCAGGTTCGACGCAGGAATGGACTAAATAAGTCACACCCGCCTCGCGCCACCGCTGCCTTACTTCATCCAAATCGGACTGAAACACATCAAAATTGATGTGTACGTGGCTGTCGATCAACTGCATAGCGGGTTATGAGTTACAGGTTTTGGCTGGGGTTAGATTGCCCCTACCCATCATCCAAGGGCTAACGACGAACAAACATGGTGCGTTACGCTATCGCTAACACACCCTACGCAGCATCAGCTGGGGCTGATTTTTCTTTTTGGCGTTTGAGTGCCGCCGCCAAGCGAGATTTTTTCCGCGCCCCATTATTGGGATGGAGGACTCCTCGCTTGACTGCCCGATCGATTTTGCTGTAAGCAGCAGCCATGTGCTGCTGCACTTCTTGTAGCAATTCTGGGGTTGGACTTGCCCCGTATGATTCTACTGCCACAAAGTATTTCTTCATCAGCGTTTTGACCGCTGACTTGTAGGCTTTGTTACGCAACCGATTGCGTTCGGCAATTTTTACGCGCTTGATTGCAGACTTAGTATTTGCCACTGCTTAAACCCGAAGCAACTCTATCTACTTGAACTAACCTTCAAAATCCTGGAAAAACTAATATAGCATCTATGTCACCAGTATAGCGATCCCGACAGAAATCCAGGTTAAGCTATAGAAACGAGTAGGGGTTAGGTAGTGGGCAAGCGGTAGTAGGTGGTAGACATATAAACCCACTACCCTCAACCCCCCGCCCTGACTCACTACCTACTACCCAATACCCCGCTATTGGCATTGCTAACTCCATGCTGCGAATTATCACTCAGCGAACTGAGGCAGAGGCGGAATTGCGTCGAATCCGCGATCGCACTCACGACGAACTGATCGTTCACAAAGAAGCAACGGTTCGGGAAGTGTTACAGGCGGTTAAGCGCCAAGGTGACCGAGCCGTGTTGCATTATACAGCAGAATTTGACCAACAAACGCTGGCTCCCGAACAACTGCGGGTAAGCGGCTCGGAATTGGATGCCGCATATCAACAGGTATCTTCGGATTTACTGGCTGCAATTCGGTTAGCGCGATCGCAGATAGAAGCGTTTCACCGCCAGCGCTTGCCCAAATCCTGGGTTCAGTTTCAGGAGGACGAGGTAGTGTTGGGGAAACGCTACACGCCGGTAGACCGAGCCGGATTATACATCCCCGGCGGTCGCGCCGCCTACCCCAGCACGGTATTGATGAACGCGGTTCCAGCCCAAGTGGCAGGTGTACCCCGCATCGTCATGGTCACCCCACCGGCGCCCGCAGGCGTGTCCGGCGATGCTCTCAAGCACGCCGTACCCGCGATTAACCCAGCCGTGCTAGTGGCGGCGCAGGAATGCGGCATTGCTGAAATTTACCGCGTGGGAGGGGCGCAAGCGATCGCGGCGTTGGCCTACGGCACGGAAACCATCCCTAAGGTAGATGTCATCACCGGGCCTGGAAATATCTACGTCACCCTCGCCAAAAAACTGGTTTACGGGACAGTCGGGATTGACTCGTTGGCAGGTCCATCCGAGGTGCTGGTAATTGCCGATGCAACAGCTAACCCCGTATACGTGGCGACAGATTTGCTGGCGCAAGCGGAACACGACCCGATGGCGGCGGCGATTTTGGTAACCACCGATGGGGTGTTAGCCAAGAAAGTCCATGCTGAAGTGGAACTACAGCTAGCAAATCATCCGCGCCGTACCTTGACCGAGAAAGCGATCGCGAACTACGGTCTGATTGTAGTCGTTGAATCCCTCCAGGCGGCAGCCGAACTCTCGAACGAATTTGCCCCCGAACACCTAGAACTGGAAGTTGCCGACCCCTGGGCAATGCTTGACCAAATTCGCCATGCCGGAGCCATTTTCTTGGGTTACTCGACCCCCGAAGCCGTAGGCGATTATCTAGCCGGTCCTAACCACACTCTACCCACCTCTGGCGCTGCCCGCTACGCCTCTGCCCTGGGCGTAGAAACCTTTATGAAACACTCCAGTTTGATCCAATACTCGCCGACCGCACTGGGAAAAGTTGCCAGCGCCATCGACGTGCTAGCCCGTGCTGAAGGACTGCCCTCCCACGCCGACTCGGTACGACTGCGGACTAAAGGTAATCCGAACCCAGAACCTTAACTAAAAACAAGATGACGCAGATTAGGTAATAGATAGTAAGTGTTAGGAAAAGCAGCGGAGCTTGGACTAGGATCTGGGGTTTAGTGTATGTTCTTCCCTGGTGCCTAGTCCCTTATTCCCCTCACGGTCAAAACTCAGGAGACCTTATCTGTGTTCAAGACAATACTGGTGGCTCTAGATGCTTCGGAGCAAGCAGACATAGTGGTTCAAACCCTCGACGCAATCCAATTGCCAGCGGCGACGAAAGTTATCCTCGCTCATGTCATTCCCCCGTCAGAGGTGGGCGGAGAATGGGCGGCTGACCGACCCCACAACCGTTCTGAAGAAATTCCCTACTTTCATTTAGAAAAGCAGTTGCAAGCTTACCAAGCCAACTTACCTTGTGCCAGTCAGATAGAGATTGTCAGCGGCGACGTGGCGGCAGAAATTGTTCGACTGGCTAATATTCACGCTGCCGACCTCATCCTCATCGGCAGTCGCGGTTTAACTGGTCTAAATCGGATTTTACAGGGGTCTGTTAGCGGTCAAGTCGTGGAAGAAGCCCCCTGTTCCGTCTTGGTCGTCAAGCAGAAATAAATGCTTGTGAAGTACCCCAACCTGCTGCGCTCTTGTTGGGGCTTCCAACATCAACTCAATCCAGGGACCGTCTTATTCGTCACAGGAGTTTCCCGCTTCATCCGCCGTTGCCACGTTAGGCACTCCTATCTCTTTGACAGGACTTACGCAAAAAAACAAAGGGCGATCCGAAAAATCGTGGGTTTGGAGCAGCGAGATTGACGCATCACCTTTGTTTTTGGCTCCGCCTGCGTCAGTCCTGTTTGAGTTCGAGACAAGCAGTAGATGATGGTCTTACACAGCGTCCACAGGCAGCCGCCGAGGTTCCCAAGGCAGTTATCCCTCTTCTGTCACTTTCCGAATTAAGCAAGTAGTAAATTAACTAAATTATCCATAATAATAAAAAGGTTTAAATCCATTCATTGCACTAATGAGGTGATTGAATCCAAGTAATAAATCGGAATTGGGACAAATATATATCCAGGGATAAATCGACCAAAATAGTAAGAGCGGTTGGACAATTAAGCGAAGATTATTTAGAGCATTCTTCCAGCCGATTTCATGATTCCATTGTTTATGATTAACGCTTGTTGCTAGTTATCTTTTTAGGGCTGAAGACAGGCTGGCTAATAGCTAATGGCTGGTAGAACGAAAAATATTCCCATAAGCAATTAGCAAGCTGGCGATTAGCTTCTGCTGTGCAACCCACGATAGTTATAACTAGCAACTTGGGTTATTAGAAAAATCAAACGAATTACTTCCTGGGACATCAGGTTCAGTTTGACGAGATTGATTTAAGGATAAAAAAGCTTGAGAATTTAAACTAATCATTGTGTAAACACATAAAATTATTGACCACCATCTCTCAATATGCTTGAAATTAGTAACCCGATAATCTGTCCAACCTAATTCCTGTTTACACTGGCGAAAACCATATTCTACCCATGTTCTTAATCGATAGATATCGCCTAAAGTATTCTTCAGCTTACCTTTGATATTTGTCATGAAAAATGTTGTATAATTCTCAGGCATTGTTTCTGTATCGGTAGTTATTTCCCAGTAAGTTATGGCTTTTACCATAAATTACTTCCCGAATCTATCTGTTTTCTGATTTTTGATTACTAAATGTTCTTTCCAATTTACACCACTTATTCGCCCTAACCCTCTGATTAGATGGCAACCAGACTGCATGATTACTTCTAATTGCTACAACATCAGGTAAATTATCTTCAGCTAATTTGCCAATAAATTGGCTATTTTCACCAGATAAACTCTCAGCCAGTCAAAGTTCAATATTGCAGCCTTCATCAATTATTTGTGTAATAATTTATGACGCTAAATCTATTTTATTTTTAGATTTTTATTCTGATTTTAGCGTCCCTTTAGGTTGGAATACTTTTACAATTAGTGGAAACGTTATATTAGAATAAACTCCATAAGCATTGACTGACACTATGCCATTATCTACTTTTACCACACTTTCTAGATATTGTCTGGCTACATAATCAGTCTTTTTACCTTTTTTCCTGTCTCCTGTTTCATCTATTACTACGGTAATTGCATTTCCATCTAATACTCTCTTGATTTTATTTAATCTTCGGCTTCTTACTTGCTCTACTGACCAATCTGAATTTGCTAAAAAATGATGTAATGACTCGGCAGAGTTTATACTTACTACTTTCGCAATTTCTGGCAATGATTTTCTTTTTATTCCGTCAAATTTTCCCAGTAAATATTTGAAGCCATCAGAATTTATGAATTATTTAAATAAGTTTTTATACTCAGCATAATATTCATCTATGATTCCAACTGTTGGTTGAGCATCTCTTGCCAAATGCTTCAGGATTTGTAATTCTACATCCATTGATCTACCTAACTTGTAGAGTTTTATCTTTTGATTCTTTTATTCATAATACTCGGAAAGTGACAGAAGAGGGATAATATCAGGTATGTAGATATTGTGTAGATGGCTATGACTAAAAAAGGATTGAATTTACGTATATCCGATCGAAGACTGAATAAACTAAGGCTATATGCAGCCAGCCAAGAAAAGACTATGACTCAATCGGTTGAAGACTGGATTGACAGATTACCAAACCCAGAGATGGACAACTAGGAGGTACACCCACAAGGGGTGTACCTCCTAGTTGTCCGGCAATAATCCCCACCCTATAAGAGGGATGGGGAATTGGGCCGAATTGGTTAACGGGTGCTATTCGCTTTCGCTGCTAAAAATTCCTTCAGGCGCAACAAACTGAGGGTTTGACCCAAGGAAAGCGGCAGCAGCGACACGCCCTCTAGGCGAGACTGCACCCAACCTTTTCCCCAGTACCATTCGTGAAAACCGTCGATGCCGCCGCTCAATAACAGGCGCAAGCAGTTGGACTGGGCTACCTCTACTTGGTGTTGAATCGCCACAGGACCAACCCAGGTGGTGAATGTTAGACCTGGGTGGATTTCTTGGGGTAACTCGGTGTCAAAGCGTCCCAATAACAGCCACTCTTGCAGTTGAGCAGGACGGCTCAGACTATCCGCGATCGCTGCTTCCCCTGCTTCTACTTCAATTCGCAGTTTGCTTTGTTGAAAAATACCTAGCATGTTTCAAATTATAGGCCATAGGGCAGGTGTGCAGGGGGGCAGGTGTGCAGAGGGGCAGAGGGGCAGAGGGGCAGAGGGGCAGAGGGGCAGAGGGGCAGAGGGGCAGAGGGGCAGAGGGGAATTTGAATCTATATTCTCCCCATCTCCCCATCTCCCCTGCTCCCCTGCTCACCCGCCGGGGCGGGTCGGTTGCTCCCACTCCCCGATTAATCCTTCAGAATGTCACAATAAGTTAAGGCGAATTTTAAGAAATGTAAGGATTTGCATGGCGGATCAGTTAATTCGCGCCACAGCGGCTGATGGTGGAATTCGTGCGGTTGGTGCGATCGCAACGCGCCTCACCGACGAAGCTAGACGGCGTCACGAACTTTCCTACGTGGCAACGGCGGCGTTGGGTCGTACCATGACATCTGGGCTGTTGCTGGCTTCGAGTATGAAGCGAACCGAAGCGCGAGTGAATATTCGCGTTAAAGGAAACGGCCCGATGGGCGGGATTTTAGTCGATGCTGGATATGACGGTACGGTACGAGGATATGTAGATAACCCCAAGGTCGAACTGCCACCCAATCGTAAAGGCAAATTAGATGTGGGTGGCGCAGTGGGTGCGGATGGCTACCTCTACGTAGTGCGGGATGTGGGATATGGCTACCCCTACTCGAGTACCGTAGAACTGGTTTCGGGTGAAATTGGGGATGATGTCGCCCATTATCTGGCAACGTCAGAGCAAACCCCTTCGGCGTTAGTCGTGGGCGTATTCGTAGACGCGAGCGGAGTTTCTGCGGCAGGAGGCATTCTCATACAAGTTTTGCCCAAGGCGGCACGAGACGAAGCGCTGGTGGAAAAATTGGAATCGCGGGTGGCGGCTTTGAGGGGATTTACGCCTTTGTTGCATGCAGGCAAAACATTGCCAGAGATGTTTGAGCTGTTGCTGGGGGACATGGGTTTAGCTATACTGCCAGAAACACAGATGCTACGCTTTCACTGCGGCTGTTCGATGGATCGGGTTCTGGGCGCGCTGACAATGTTAGGGGAAGCCGAACTCGAAGACATGATCGCCAAAGATAATGGGGCTGAGGCAACTTGCCACTTTTGCGGGGAAGTTTATCGAGCTAGCAGCGACCAACTGCGAGATCTAATTTTAGATTTGCGCGCCGAATCTTGAAATCCCCAGGTATAATCAACAGGATCTAGATTTTTCCGACTTGGAGGGGTAGGATCGCTCTTGACTGCTTGTTCGAGCCAACCAGATCCAAGGCACGATTATTTTGGTGTGAGCTATGAGAGAACGGGGAACTCCAGACCAATGGTCTGCTGCTAAAGCTTCGCAACTGGGACAGCCAAGCCGCTTTAAGAGTCCGCCACTGAGTCCAGGAACCCCTGCGGTTGAGCGTTCCGGCGCTTCAGGGGTAAGCGAGTCGGAAGCGCCAGCAGCAGAACTGGCCAGTGAGACACCGCCAGCAAAGGAAGAGTCGCAACGCTCTAAGGTATCTCGGATGTTATTGGCTTGGATACTCAATCCGCCGCCAAGGCTGAAAGGGCTGTACACCAGCTGGCAATTTTGGGCGTTGGTGGCAACGGTAACCACGGGGGGAATGGGTTTCATCGCTGTGGGGCTGCTGCTGAAGCTGCCAGCAATGCCGAATTGTCCTTCTATGTTTTGGCCTACGGCTAGTGCGTCGGTGCGTCTGTACTGCGCTGAGCTGGCAGCTAATAAGCAGACGGTGAAGGATTTGCTCGAAGCGATCGCTCTGGTGCGAAGTCTACCCGATGACCACCCCCTGCGGGAGGAAATTAACCGCCAAACCGAAGAGTGGTCGGAAGATATTCTCAAGTTAGCTGATAGATCGTTCCACGCTGGCAAGATGGACGAGGCAATGGCTACGGCTAAAAAAATTCCCAGCGATGTTCCGGCTTACACCATAGTGAAACAGCGAATGGAACGCTGGCAATCTGTTTGGTCGAAGGCAGAAAAGATTTATCGCGCTTCTGAAGAGCAACTGCGTAATTCTAATTGGGTGCAAGCGTTTCAGGTAGCTGCACGCTTGCAAACTGTCGGCAATGCCTACTGGCAAAGTACTAAGTTTGATGAACTTTCCCAGATTATTCAAGCCTCGCGGGAAGATACCGAGAAATTAGCCCAAGCCAGAAGTCTGACGCGCCGTGGCGGGGAATCGAATCTAGAGCAAGCTCACAAAATCCTACAGTCCATCGATTCCAAGAGCTACATTTACCAAGCGGGACAAAAATTTATCCCCGAAATCGGGCGGAAAATGCTCGAACTGGCTGAAGCGAGGGTAGAACAGCAGCAACTGGAAAAAGCGATCGAGCTAGCCCGCAAAATCCCTGCTGAAGCTAAGATGCATGCTGAAGTAGAAGATTTTGTTAACTTGACTCAAGCCAGGTCGATCGCTAAAGAAGGCAATTCCGCCAGTGTGGAAGCAGCGATCGCTCAAGCTCAAAAAATTAGCTCGGATAGACCACTATACCAGAAAGCCCAGGACTTAGTCAAGTTTTGGCAGCGAGAACTTGAAGACATCGCGCGGTTAGAGAAAGCTCGCCAACTGGCTGGATTGGGAACGGTGAACGATTTAACGGCGGCGATCGCGCAAGCGCAACTCGTCCCGGCGAACAATCCTCGCGCTGTTGAAGCCAAAACAGAAATTGGTCGCTGGCAAAATCAAATCCAGACGATGGAAGATCGTCCTTTCTTGGAGCGAGCCGAACAATTAGCGGCGATCGGGGATGAAACTTCCCTGCAAGCGGCGGTGTACGAAGTCAGTAAGATTGCTAAAGGGCGATCGCTCTATCAAGAAGCTCAGAACAAGATGGGGCAGTGGATCGGTCAGATACAGCGCCTTCAAGACCAACCCTATCTCGATCAAGCGCGGGAACTGGCGCGGGCGGGCAATCTTTCCGAAGCAATTGCCATGGCTCAACAAATTCAACCCGGAAGGGCGCTTTCTATCGACGCCCAAGCTTCTATTTCTGAGTGGACTGGACAAATTCGCGCCCAACAAAGTTGGCAGGAGGCGAATCGATTAGCGACTCAGTCAACGCCAGAATCTTTATTAGCAGCAATTCGACAGGCACAACAAGTCCCCAGATCTAGCGCTTTACGAGCCGAAGTGCGCGAAGCGATCAATCAATGGAGCTATCAATTGCTGAGCATGGCTCAAGACCGAGCGGCTTACGATTTACAGGGTGCGATGAATATTGCGGCACAAATCCCCTCTGGTACGAGTGCTTATTCTGACGCCAGAGCGCAACTGCAAAACTGGCAAAATACGCTAAATTCCTCCCAGACTAGCTCTGAGTCCCAATCTGTTGCACCGTCTCAAGAACAGGTTTCTGGATCGGGTGAGGTAAATGCTCAATAGGGGTAATCGGTAATGGGTAGTGGGTTTGTTTCCAAATTACCCATGACCGATTACCCATTACCCATTTTCGATTTGGCGAACAACGGTTAATGCTGAGTACGAGACGCCAGCGGTGCCTTCACCGGGGTGGGTGGAGTCGCCTACTAACCACAAGTCCTTGATCGGGGTGCGATTGGCAAATCCAAATGGGCCAAATGTAGAAACTCGCTGACCAATCCCTCCTACAATACCTTGGTCGCGCGCGGTATACCGGGCAAACGTGCGCGGGGTAGCAGCTTCTACGTGAATGATGGTTTCTGGGGTGAGGTGGAAATATTGGCAGAGACGCGCCAGCGCTTCTTCCGTAAATTCACGCTTCAATTTGTCATAATCCGCACATTGCGACCAAATCTGCGTATCCGTAAACGAAGACGCGGTAATCGTTGCTTTCCCTTCCCTTGCGCGACCATCTCCAGGATGGCTAACCGAAACAAACAGCGAGTTATTTTCCCCTATCGGGCCATCGTAGTCATAAAGAAATTGCAGGTGAGGCGGACATCCAGACGGAATCGCACTCTCATCGACTCCCAAATAAACGACAAAAGCACCACTAGCGGGTGGTAACTTTTCTACTCGGTGTTTGTAACCACTCAGAAGGATTTTGGATTTTGGCTCGTTCCCTTCCTGCCTGGGAACGCCGATTTTCGATGGAATTGTTCCGCCTGCTTCTAATAGCTGGATTAAATTTTGCACAGTTACATTTGCTACAACATGGTCGGCGGTTTCTGTCCAAACTTCTCCGGTTTTTTGGTTGCGGATGCGGACGCCCGTAGCTTTGCCATTTTCGGTGTTGATAGCTTCCACGGTGTGGCGCATGAGAAGTTTACCACCATCGCGTTCGAGGGATTGTACTAGGCGATCGCTCAACACCTGCATACTATCCTGGAGGTGATACAACCCCTGGGGTGCTTGAGATACACCCAAAGCAGTCGCAGCATAAAGTAGCGCCGTTTCTTGGGCGTTTACCTGGGAATAAAGCTTTAACTGTAAATCTAAAAACGTTCTCAGGCGTTGATTATCTCCCAATCCATACAACCGCAATGCATCGCCCACGGTTAAAAATGTAAAAGGCAGCGTTAAAGTTGTATCGGGACGCACGGCTTTAATTAACTGCCAAAAATCCCATAAATTGCGCGGCGGTAAAACCGGGTCGCGAGATTGAAACGCCCAACTATATTTAAATAAATTCGCCAATAACTGCCAAAAAGGCTCGCTTCCGGGAAATTGTCGCTGCCGTTCTTGTTTCCACTTCTCCCCGTCGCGCCAGACGTTGATTGGTTCTGTTGCCCCTGGTAGAAAGACAGCACAAGCGGGATCGCAAGGCGTCGCGGCGGGTATATCTATCTCTAGTTCGGAAAAAATGCGGTGATGAATTCCACCTGGTTCTAGTCCTGCTACCTGAGTTGCGCCTACATCGAAGGTAAATCCCTTGCGTTTAAACGTCGAAGCGCATCCACCCGGCACTAAGGCTTGGTCTAAGATTAAAACTTGGTAGCCGCGATGGGCAAGCAGCGCCCCCGCCGTTAAACCACCAATCCCCGCCCCAATAACGACTACACGCGATTTGCCGTTGCTGTTTGACATAGCCGCTTCTTTTACATTTCTTAATAATTTTCATCATAAATTAAATTATCCTGTGGGGTGGTTGGGCGTAAGTTGATTGTATTCGATCCGGCGCAGGAGGAAATTACCCAATGGAAAAATTAGACTATCGGCAGTTAATTAAGGAGTTACTAAAGGAACATTCATTCCAGCAAGCCAAAAACGATCCATCTGAAACACAACTGATTTTTGATCTAGAAAGCGATCGCTACCTACTTGTATACTTGGGATGGGATGGCGAGAAGCGGATCTACGCCTGTCCGATTCATATTGATATTAAAGATGAAAAAATCTGGATTCAGCGCGACTTTACAGAAGCAGGTATTGCTCAGCAGTTAGTTGAGCGAGGAGTACCAAAATCAGATATTGTTTTAGGCTTTCGTTCGCCGTTTGTCAGGCAGTTTAGTGGATTTGCTGTTGCTTAGCTCTCCACACTGCGCCTTTTTGCGTCTACGCTACTGGAACAACCTCCACCCTGACTTCCATACCTGCTTTTGCCAACATATTAATCAGTTTGTCTGCACTAAATCTACCAACCTCTCCATTCATCAAATTGCTAATGCAAGGTTGCGTTTCTCCGAAAAACGCTGCGGCTTGTTCCTGCGTCCATCCTTGAGACAGAATATATTTTCTCAAATCCAACATCAAATCTGCTCGGACTTTTAAAGATGCTGCTTCTGATGGAGTAAAGCCTAGATCTTCAAATATATTGTCACCAGCTTTAGTAACTTTTATTTCTTCATTCATTTTCTTCCCTCTTCTGCGCTTCGAGTCTATATTCCAACATCTGTTTATAGCGTTGCTGTCCAAGATTAATGTCTTTTTTAGAAGTTTTTTGTGTTTTCTTTTGAAAGGAGTGCAATACCTAGACAGCTTCGTCAAATCTAGCTACATAAAAAATCCGATAGGCATCTTCTGTGCGGATGCGAATTTCCTCAACACCTTGACCAACTATCGGCATTGGCTTGAAGTCTGATGGATGCTCACCTCGCTGTACTGCACGTAATTCATACCCAGCTCGCCGCCGCGCTGCTTCTGGAAAATTATAGATTGCCTCTTTGGAAGAGCCAACCCAATAAATTGGTTTATCTGCGATAACTTGATGACTTTAGTTTAATTATACTTGATTTGGTGCAAGCTAAACATACTTGCTATATTGAAGCAATTGTGACAATGGAAGCGTTCAAATGACTGGAAATTATCAGACTCCTGAAAGCTCAGATAGGCAGGAGCGATCGCTAAAAATTATGCCCTTGGGTGACTCGATTACAGACGGTTACTTTGTCCCTGGTGGATATCGAATCGAATTGTGGAATTCCTTGACAAAACAGGGATACAACATTGAGTTTGTCGGATCTGCTAACAACGGACCAGACTCTTTACCCAGTCGCAACCATGAGGGACACTCCGGGTGGCGCATCGACGAAATTCGCCAGGAAATTGCCAGTTGGTTGCCAAAATTTCAGCCAGACACGATTTTATTATTAATCGGTACCAACGATATTTGCCAGGGATATAAAATCGAAACAGCGAGCGATTATCTAGCTCGACTGGTGGGAGAGATTTTTAAATTTGCACCCAACGTACAGCTTTTTATCGCATCTATTCCCCCGATTGGAGAAGCGACTTTAAATCTACGGGCGAGTCTCTACAATCGGAAGATTGAGGAGTTAGTTCAGCGGAGACAGCAAGCTGGGGAAGCGATTCGTTTCGTTGATGTATATTACTTGCTAAATCTCAACGATCTCCCCGATGGCGTACATCCCAATCAAGAAGGATTTCGCAAAATTGCACTCGCTTGGGAGAAGGCAATAGTCGCTGCTAATTAATCCCTGCTTTATAGCGGATTGCACACGCATGAGGTACACCTTGGTTTGTGTAGCGGCACCCTTAAGGGTGCCGCTACACAAACCAAGCGATTTCGCTGTACCTTACGCGGCAGCAAGCCGCTGTAGTTGGCACACAAGAAACCCGGTTTTTCCAAAAAACCGGGTTTCTTGCTGACTGGCTATGCCAACCTTTCTGTTAATTGCTGTACAAATGTTTGATGCTCATCAGAATTCAAGCCAGCTTGCAATATAGTTTGTATTTGCTTAATTCTTTTACTTGCCGTTATCATCCACAAGCAAAGGATGCCCATCGGGATAAAGTAACTTAACCCTCCTGGCTAACTGAGCTTTCTCCTCTTCATAAAGGTCCTCTAATTGCTTAACCACATCCTCAGAAATTTCTAACTAGGCTGCGATTTTGCGTACAGATGCTTTTTCAGCTTCGTTGTATTCACTATCAGCAGCACAAGCTTGAATTGCAGTGTAAATTAAGGCTCTTCTTCCTTGGTTACTGAAAGGATGCCTTGAGATCACCTGCTCTACATCCTCATCTGCGGAGTAGTTTTTTAACTCTTCGATTAACTGTTCTGAAGCTCCCTTTGCTGCGGTTAAGCCAACCACCCAGTCTCTTTCAGGTTGTGACAGGACTCTATCTCCTTTAGCTGCTATGAGCAGTGCCTTGGCAAAATTTTCTATGACATCATCAGATGGCTGATGCTTGAAATTTAGCATATATCTGTAAACCCAATCACCTATAGTTTTACGGATTACGTCAGATGCCATTGATTTTCTCCTCGCTTTGATTTTTTGAGATGAATTATTACCAGTAATACAAGCTTTGCATACATGGCGCCAATATAGTAAACTAAAATTGTTACAGGTTGTTAAATATTAATTAATAAATGTAACAATAAGTAACGCAAGTTGCTAGTTATAAACAAGGGCGTTGCTAATGGCTAATTGCTAATTGCTAATATAGGATTTTTACTGAGATTAGCCATTAGCCTCGTTCCCAGGCTCCTGCCTGGGAACGCCATTAGCCGCTCCCAGAGAGATAACTAGCAACTTGAGTTAAGTAGCACCAAAGGTAGTTTATGAATGTATCTGCACAGGATTCATATCATCTCGGCTTCGACTACGTCGAACTTTGGGTTGGTAATGCGAAACAAGCCGCGAGCTTCTACAAAACTCGGCTTGGCTTCTCGCTATTCGCCTACCGAGGTCTTGAAACGGGGAGTCGTACGTGGACTTCTTACGCGCTGCGGCAAGGAGAGGTAACGCTGATTGTTTCCTCGGCGCTGCCACCTGGCAACGAGACATTCAACGCGCATCTCGCTCGCCACGGCGACGCCGTCAGGGACATCGCTTTCCGTGTCACCGAATGCGAATTGGTGTATGAACGGGCAATGGCAGCGGGGGCAGTGTCGGTTCATCCGCCGCAGGAGTATGTGGACGCCCATGGGCGCATCGTCCTCGCTACTATCAAGACCGTGGGCGATACCACCCACACGTTGATTGAGAGAAGTGGTGACGGTACGACTTTCCTACCGGGCTTTGTGGCAATCAACGATCCCGATCCGCTCGCTGGCAGACTGGCGAGCGTCGGCGGGCTTTCCCTGGACCATATTGGACTGAACATCCCCGAAGGAGACTTGCAACTTCTCGTTGAGTGGTATGAGCGCGTGCTTGGTTTCCGTAGGTTCTTCTACATCGACGACTCGATTGTTCATACGCAGTTTTCGGGGCTGAGGTCGGTCGTGATCGCCGATCCGAGCGAACGGATCAAGATGCCGCTGATTGAGCCTGCTTCCGGCCTTCGCAAGGGTCAGGTCGAAGAGTTCCTCGAATACCACGGAGGGTCGGGAGCGCAGCACTTCGCTGTACTCACAGACGACATCCTAGCCTCGTCGCAGGCTCTGCGTGAGCGCGGGGCTGAGACCCTCAAAGTGCCGTCGGGTTACTACCAGCGCCTGCACAAGTTGCTCGGTATGGCTGATATCAAACTCCAAGAGGATGTTGAAGTGCTTGCCGAGTACAATATCATGGTTGACTTTGACGAAAATGGCTATCTGCTCCAGATGTTCACCAAGCCCATGAGCGATCGTCCGACGGCGTTCTTCGAGTTCCTCCAAAGACGGACGTTCGACGGGTTCGGAGCAAACAACTTCCGTGCAATCTTCGAGGCAATTGAGCAGGAGCAGGAGCGGCGTGGTAATCTGCAATGAAGTACAAGCCGTTCTCAATTTATCCGTCGCCCCTGCAATCTTATTGACGATAGGATACTAACTCAAATTGCTAGTTATCTCTCTCCTTGCGGCTAATGGCTAATGGCTAATGGCTCAATCAGAAAAAATGCTAGATTAGCAATTAGCAATTAGCAATTAGCAATTAGCAATTAGCAATTAGCAATTAGCAATTAGCAATTAGCAATTAGCAATTAGCAATTAGCCATTAGCAATTAGCAATTAGCCATTAGCAATTAGCAATTATCAATTAGCAGCGCCCCATATTTATAACTAGCAACTTGCGTTACTAGCAATATCTTAAGTTGAACCAGCAGACGAAAAGAATCTTCCGCGAGTCTGACGCTGGGAAGCAGGCGTCAAGAGATATCTTTTCGCGTTAGCTCAAGACCTTGACCAATATCGATTTCAATTGAATCTAAGTCTGGTTTAGCGCGCACATATTCTTGGTAAGCCTTCATTATGGGGCGAAAATCAGGAGGAAAAGTGATGTTATCTGCAACGACAATCGCACCTGGAGCAAGCTTTTTATAAAAGAGGTCAAAGCAGGGAATGTAAAGCTATTTCCAGAGATCGAGCAAGACAAAATCCCATGGTCCTGGTAAATTCTCCAGTAACTTTACGGCATCACCAAGTTGGAAGTCTACAAAATCCTCTAAACCAGTCCTACGGATATTTTCCACCGCTTGTGCCTGTTTGGCGGCAACAGATTCGAGAGTGGTGACGCAACCACAATTTACCCGTGCTGCTTCAGCTAACCAAATTGTTGAATAGCCAACGCTAGTGCCAATTTCGAGAATGCGTTTGCCACCTTGGGTTTTGAGAAGCATATTCAAGAACTCTCCAGTTTTCCTGCCGACTGCAAGCATCATTTCATCTAGATACTTTCCTCGCTCTTGGGGACTGAGTACTTTGAGTTGGTTCTGTTCTGCCTCTAAGCAAGCATCAAATTCAGACAGCATATTAATTATTCGTAATTCTTTCATAAGCAATCAAAGATCGTTGGTTTAACTCTATCTTAATGTGCTTGCCTGTGGCGATCGCAATAGAAAACCCCATTCATAGCCTGACGGGGTGACAACTTTGACTCTTAACTAGACCTGACACAACACCTCATATCAAATCCGGTTGCATTGGAATGATCGGCCTTTCTTGGTAATTGCTAATTGCTAATTGCTAATTGGGAAAAAGCCCCTACAGGTCGTAATTCCGATGCAACCGGAAGCGATATCACTCAGTAAGCTGTTGACCTCACCCCTTCAGATTTTTGTTGGGATACTCAAATAATAGTGCCAAAGTAGACGGGCTGCGATCGCGCGCCAAGGACGCCATTTTTCGGCAATCTTTTCGAGTTCTTTAGGTGTGGGGCGCGTTGCTAAACTTTTGAGCTTTTGATAAGCAACAATTAATCCTAAATCACCTTTAGGAAAAACATCCGGACGTTGCAGCGACATCAGCAAGTAATTATCTACCGTCCAGTCACCAATCCCTTTGATTTGTTTTAGTTCTGTTCTAATGGTTGCTGCGTCTTCTAGTGCTAATTTATCCAAATCAATTTTTCCGTTGGTTATCGCCTGCGCTAGTCCCCGACAGTATGATATTTTTTGCCTACTCAATCCTGCCGCTTGTAGTTGTAGGTCATCATAAGTTAGTAAATTTTCTGGTGTCAGGGGTACGACTATATTTGATAATCGCTTAAAGATTGCTTTCGCAGAAGCAACTGACACTTGTTGTCCCACAATCGTTTCTATTAAACCTATAAATCCCGGTTCGCATTGCCAATTCGGCGGATATCCGAACTGTTCGACAATGCGGGCTAAATCGCGATCGCGGCTGGCAAGTTCGCCCACGCCGTGAGCAATTGTTTCTGGCGTGAGGGATGTAAATTCTGTCAACATAATCTGATTTTATAGCTATATTTTTGATTTTAATGCTGATGCTGATTCTCTACCCACTCTGCGATCGTCGATGCCCCACCCTCAAGGGTGGGGCTACACAAACTAAGCCTGCCTACGCAGGCTTTATTGAGCTTTATTTTCCGGCTTAAATGTGTTATAAATTCCGCCGATTTTAAAGTCTGCGTAGGCAGACTTTGTTTGTGTAGCCGCTAATTTTCTCCCCACTCTGCGATCGTGGATGCCCCACCCTCAAGGGTGGGGCTACACAAACTAAGCCTGCCTACGCAGGCTTTATTGAGCTTTATTTTCCGGCTTAAATGTGTTATAAATTCCGCCGATTTTAAAGTCTGCGTAGGCAGACTTT
>NZ_BLAY01000129.1 GCF_020521235.1 Microseira wollei NIES-4236
GTTCGACTTGCATGTGTTAAGCAGACCGCCAGCGTTCATCCTGAGCCAGGATCAAACTCTCCGTTGTATTTGCGAAAAGTTTTTTTTGGCTGCCGTTGCGTTTTTCTCGCCCCGGCTGTTTTAATTTTTTTTCTGCGAGGCTTGTTTGGTTTTTGCTTTCAAACTATGCTTTTTTCCTGGTTCGTTGCGCTGGAGAGCTTTTAGCTTTCGCTTGCGCTAGGCTTTCTCTCGACCGCTTTACTAATCTAACAATTCCACAAGGGTCTGTCAACCCCTTTGGGAAAATTTTTTTGAAATTACTGAAACCTTGCTCCGATGAGGCTTTTGCGCCAAAATGGGTTAAGCGTCACGCTCGGTGTAGGAAAAAAACTTGTGAATTTTCAGTCGGTGGTTGCTACGCTCAATCAGTTTTGGAGCGATCGCGGGTGTCTGATCGCCCAGCCCTACGATATTGAGAAGGGGGCAGGCACCAAAAATCCTCATACCTTTTTAAGAGCGATTGGACCTGAGCCTTGGTCGGTCGCCTATGTAGAGCCTTGTCGTCGTCCTGCGGATGGTCGCTACGGCGAAAACCCGAACCGCTTTCAGCACTATTATCAGTACCAGGTTCTGATTAAACCTTCCCCAGATAACATCCAAGAGATTTATCTCGATTCCCTCAGGGCGCTGGGTATCCGTCCAGAAGACCACGATATTCGGTTTGTGGAGGATAACTGGGAAGATGCTGCGGTGGGAGCTTGGGGAACTGGCTGGGAAGTCTGGCTAGATGGTATGGAGATTACCCAATTTACCTACTTCCAACAATGTGGGGGTATTGATTGTCGTCCGGTTTCTATAGAAATTACCTATGGACTGGAGCGGCTGGCGATGTATCTTCAGGAAACTGATGCGATCGCTAAAATTCGCTGGAATGATAACATCAGCTACGGGGATGTTCACCTCCAGGGAGAAATAGAGCAGTGTACCTACAACTTTGAGGCATCTAATCCAGAGTTACTCTTTACCCTGTTTGGTCTTTACGAGCAAGAAGCCGAGCAACTGGTCAAGCGAGGATTGGCTCTACCCAGCCTGGACTATGTTTTGAAGTGTTCTCATACTTTTAACTTGCTCGATGCCAGAGGAGTTATTTCCGTAACTGAGCGGACTCGCTACATTGCTAGAATTCGCCACCTAGCAAGACAAGTAGCCCAGCTTTACTTGCAGCAACGGGAAGCGCTAGGTTTTCCACTGGCGAAATTGCACAATTCCGAGCGATCGCCTGGTAAAATTTTGACGCGGTAGCTTGCACGCCTCGTAGTGGTGTTAAACCCTATGGTTGATCTGTTAAACCTTTTAGAACCAATTGCCGATATATTCCGCAGTATGGGTATTCCCCAGCCGGTGGTACATTGGGGACATCCTTTGATGATGGCAATTGTGGTCTTTGTTATGGGCAGCTTTGTGGGCTTAGCTGGATGGCGGGGACGCACAATAGCAGATGAAGCAACTGCGGCGAAAAGTCGCATGGAACACCGCAAGTTAGCGCCTTGGATGTTTGTGTTTATGGCAACTGGCTATACCGGCGGCGTTTTATCTTTGGTGATGCAGCATCAACCGATCTTGGAAAGTCCCCATTTTTGGACTGGCTCGATTGTGCTGCTGTTGCTGGCTATCAACGGATTAATTTCTGTAACCGGCTTTGGGGGCAATAAAGCAAGTTTACGCACCGTTCACGCCTACTTGGGAAGTGTAGCCCTTGTCGTTGTCTTTATCCATGCCGTGCTGGGTTTGAAACTGGGTCTGGCAATCTGATGGCTGCTGTTGGTGGGATAATTCTGTGTTTGGCTTACATTCTGGGACTACTGTCTGCGGCAGTAATGTCTTCCATCGCCGAACGCAGATTTTCTTTTATTCTGGCTTTAGGTTTAGGCGGATTAGGACTAGCAGCAGCTTTCATCATCCCCCGAATTTGGCGAACAGTTGCGCCACGCAGATTATGGCTAACGGCTGCAACGCTTTTGTTTTTAGCTCCCCTGTATTTTCAACTAACAGTGCCGCAACCAGGGAAAAATGATATCAGCCAGTTCGTCGCCGCACAGACAAGCGGGAATGCTCAGGAGCAGATCGTCAGGGTGCGCGGTAAGATTACGAGTACGCCTCGCCTAACTCGCAGTAAACGCGCTCAGTTTTGGTTAAATGCTAATCAACTCAACGAAGTAGCGGGGATAGACAAACCAGCAAGGGTCGGTCAAAGCGTTACGGGTAAGTTGTATGTGACCGTTCCTTTATTGCAAGCAACTGGTTTAAATAGCGGTCAAGAAATTGACGTGACTGGAAGCTTATACAAACCTAAACCACCTGCTAATCCCGGTAGCTTTGATTTTCAAGCTTATTTGGCTAAAGAAGGTGCTTTTGCAGCTTTGACAGGTCGAAGCGTGAGTGTTCCGGATGAAAAGGCAGGTTCCCGCTGGGGATGGTGGCGCATTCGACAGCGAATTCTCCGCTCTCAAGCTAGTAAGTTAGGTATTCCTGAAGGTCCTTTTGTTAGTGCAATGGTGCTGGGAAGTCAGGCGGTAAACTTATACCTACCAGCCCCGATTCGAGACCAGTTTGCCAAAGTAGGATTGGCTCATGCATTAGCTGCTTCTGGCTTCCAAGTTTCTCTGATTTTAGCGATTGTTGGATCGTTGACTGGCAGGTTATCAGCAAGAGCAAAATTTGGCTATGGTGTGGCGGCACTTTTGATTTTTTTGGGGTTAACTGGGCCACAAGCACCCGTGCTGCGAGCAGTAATAATGGGTATTGCAGCATTGACTGCTATGGTGCAAGAGCGAAAAATTAAGCCGTTTGGTTCGCTTTTATTGGCTGCTACTATTTTATTGCTGATTAATCCGCTTTGGATTCAAGATTTAAGTTTTCAATTGAGTTTTCTGGCAACGTTGGGATTGTTGACAACTGTGCCAGCTTTGATGAAAGGTTTAGATTGGTTACCACCTGTATTAGCTGGGGCGATCGCTCTCCCAATTGCTGCTTCCATATGGACGCTACCGCTACAACTATATGTTTTTAACGTGGTTTCGCCCTACAGCATTCTAGTCAATGTAATTTCTACACCTTTAATAACTATTATTAGCATTGGTGGCTTCATCAGCGCCTTGGCTGGGTTGATTTGGCCTTTGGCAGGCAGCGCGATCGCTTGGCCTCTATATTACCCCGCACATTGGCTAATTCAACTGGTAGAATTCTGCGGTCAGTTACCTGGAAATTCAGTTGCAGTTGGCGCCATCGCTCTCTGGCAGTTAATCGCACTCTATGGTTTAATCGCCATAGTCTGGCTTTGGCGTTGGTGGCAGCGGCGTTGGTGGTTAGCCGGATTAATCGCTATAACTTTGCTTGTCTTTCCTGTTTGGTACGCTAAGACGACTTTGTTCCAAGTAACTGTGCTAGCTACTCCAGGAGAACCCATCCTGATTATCCAAGACCAAGGAAAAATTACGCTGGTTAATAGCGGGGATGCCAATACAGCTCGTTTTACAGTTTTACCTTTCCTGCAACAACAAGGCGTTAATCAAATAGATGCGGCAATTCGTTGCTGTACTCCACGCTTGGGTAAGGGAACTGATACCCAGGTTACGAACAATGGCTGGTCTACAATTTTAGAACGCTTGCCTATTACTAACTTTTACAACGAACCGGCTATGAGGGACTCTACCAGCCAACCCAATCTTGAATCTGCCGTGCAAACTCGTAAGGGAACTTATCAAACTTTAGCAGCCGGTCGCAGGGTCGAAACTGGCTCGACCGATGTTAAGCTACTCGATGCCGACCTTCCTGTGTTGCAGTTGCAGATTCAAGGCCAAAATTGGTTATTGCTGGGAAATCTCCAACCCGATCAGCAAAAGCAGTTGGCAACTAAAATAGGACTGTCCAATTTACAGGTTTTAGCATGGTCTGGGGAACGCTTGACCGACGATTTGCTCAAGGTGCTAAAACCTAGTGTCGCGATCGCTTCCTCTAGTTCTGTCGATCCGGATACGGTGACAGCATTGCGGAGAAACAAAACCCAGCTTTTCTGGACAAACCGCGATGGTGCGATTCAGTGGTCACCCAAAGGTGGGTTTGAGGCAACTTTGGAGTTAACTGAAAACGAAGCTTCCCTCCTGTGATATACTAGAAAAGCACTCTGGAAACGAGTACAATAGGATAATCCATCTTTGGAGAGGTGGCAGAGTGGTTGAATGCGGCAGACTCGAAATCTGCTTTGGCGGCAACGTCAACGTGGGTTCAAATCCCACCCTCTCCGTTGAAAAATTTAGATTGAATAAGACTTTCAGAGCTTAATCTCGTAACCAAGCACCGAATTCCCACCTGACCATTTGGCTGCTGAGATCGCTACTCAGATGTGGTAGACAGCAGGATGATGGTATAGTTATCCAACTGGTCAAAGAGGTTAAGGTGAGGGGTTAAAGGGTCGAGTACAACACCCGCCACAACTTAATTACGATGGCTTTGGATGATGGAATGACCGTCCCACAGGTAGCCAAGTGAGTTGGTAACAGTCTAGAAATCATCCTATGAAGATGGAAGTTCCCATTTACTAGGTGCAACTGGGAGGCCGATTTTAATTTAATCTTATGATTAAATCTCAGATTGCTTCCCTGTTTTTATTATTGGCAATCATTCGGGGATAGCAAGGTAGACAATTTCAATTAATTTAAATTCTTCAATCCTAAAAAATCAAGCAACAATAAATAAATTCAGTTTTTGGATAGGTAAAAAATATTTTTTATTATTCAATATGATACAGTAATTAAATATCTTTGTAATGGGGTAGATAAACATTACAGTAATAGCGAGCATGAGGTATAAAATTATAAAGCCTCTGAGCATAACAATGAAGAAAAAACTTGACAGGCAGTGCAACATTTATACATTTTTGGCAACAGAACCCATGCGCCACTCTATTGTTAGTTGAGAGTAAATTGTGGAATTACCAGTATTTTCAGCCAAGGTTTTCAGTCATGGTCGTACAGGGGAGTTGCACCTCGCACATACCACACTCTCTACACCCATATTGTTCCCAGTGGTATGTTTGATCACTGGTACGACAGCTAGGGGTGGAGGCTTATGGAAATATGTTTTACAGGCAGATGTATCCAATGGCTTGCTGCGTCGTAACCTGCCTGTCATGTCTCAGGTGCTTCACTTTTTAGACTTCATTCCCAATAGGGTTCATGAGCTTAACAAGTGGAGAAAGTTAGGCATTCAACGGCGTTACAATTGGGAAGTATCACCACCTCTGCAATACAATTCTGCAATATTTCTTGATTCTGGTGGGTTCAAACTACTCTGGAACAAAAACGTAGACTTGTCGGTTTATGGTCTATCTGTCAAAAGCGGTAAAGGGTATGAGACTATCTTGGAATTGCAGAGGGATTTAGGGGGTGATATTGTTGCTACACTCGATTACCCCTTGCCTCCTGGTCTGACACAATCAGAGGCTAAGGAGTGGATGGATAAGAGCATAAATAATGCTGTTGGAACAGCTCGGTATCTCCAGAAAACTCCAGATTACCAGCCTTTTCTTTACGTTGCTGCTCATGGTCAAGATCGAGCCAGCATGGGTGATTATATGAAACAAGTCTTTAAAACATTTCAGGAAAAAGACTTGAAGAATTTCCCCTTTGGACTGGCTGTTGGTTCGTTAGTACCGCTGCGGGGGGCGCATAAATACTCTGCCATTATTGAAATACTAAGGGGCTTGCAGGAGAATATTCCAGAAAGTAGGCGGAATCAAATACCTATCCACGTTTTTGGGGTGACAGGCAATATGATACCTATTCTTGCATATCTAGGAATAGATAGCTTTGATTCCAGCACCTACGTTCAAGAAGCGAGAAGTCTAAACTACATTGACCCTAAGACTAGACGTACTTATCCAGTTCTGGAAATGGAAGAATTGACCTGTAATTGCCCTGTGTGTCAGCAGGTGAACTTGGAGGAGATACAAAATTCGCTGACATCAGAAATTCGCGGTCGTCCACTGCCCAACGGTCACTACAAGAGTAAATACTACGGCGATATTGCCCTACACAATCTGGAAATGGATTTCCGAGTCGTCAAAGAGACAAGGGAAGCGATAGAAGCGGATTCATTGCAGGAATATCTGATTCAGCACGCAGAAAAGTTTCCTAAGTTGGGGTCTGCATTGGAGGTTATCGCTAAAGAAGATGAGAGCCTACGAGTTAGACTAACGCGCATAATGGTGTCTATGCCTCAAAAGCAGGAACCAAACCTCAGCCAACGGATTGTTTCTTTGAAATATACCTCTGATGATTTCAATATTCTGAATAACGGTTATTGCCCAAATAATAAAGACAGGCGTGTGTTGTTAATCATTCCTTGTTCGGGTGGCAAGCCTTATTCCAAGTCCCGTTCTCATCGCTTGATCGCGGAACGGCTGGAGCAAGCTTTGGGAAAAAAGACCGAACTAATTCACAAAGTAACGCTTTCTGGACTTTATGGTCCGGTACCAGAAGAATGGGAAAATGAAGCAGCTATATTAGGCTACGACTTTCGTTTAGAACCATTTAACCAAGCTCAAATTGACCTAATAGCCAATCGCCTGGTGTCCTATTTGAAGCGACATAGCGATCGCTACATCGCCTGTATCGGTTATGCTACGAGTCGAGCTTATCGCACCGCACTAGAGCAGGCTGCCCAACAAGTATCCTGTTTATGCGTACTTCCCACCAAGCCCAAGACTCGGCGACTGACAGAGTTCTTCAGGCAGGAAAATGTAGCGGAGTTGGTGGAGCAGGTTAGAACCACACTGAATAAATAGCAATATTTACTGTATAATTTGCTACTTTTAGTTTCCCCGACTTCTTCGCGATCTGCTTCAAAACCTGATATACTTTGGGCAAGCCTGTTCAGCAATATAAAATTATGTACGCTGAATATTAACCTGTATAATCAAAAGTAGTGGTTGAAAGTGGAAGTGAGTATAATAAAATACAATCGTATTATTTTATTAAAATTATTAGCATTTCACTAAATAAAACTTTTTTCAGGAGTGTATGTGATGACTGAACTTGAAGAAATTATAGATCAGAAAATTGGTGAAGTTCGTACTGAGTCTCTTGATATAAGCTTCGGCGAAATCGTCAATTTACATTCAGCGAAAGAACTTATCATTCAACCAGAATATCAACGTCTCTTCCGATGGTCTGATGAACAAAAATCGCGCCTAATTGAGTCAATTCTTTTGGAACTGCCCATCCCTCAAATTTTCGTTATAGAAAGAGCAAATGGTGTTTTGGAACTAATTGATGGTCTGCAAAGAATCAGTTCAGTTATTCAGTTTATTAATCCTTCAGATTTAAGCCTGGAACCTCTTGTTCTTCAAGGATGTGATTTAGTTAAAGATCTGGATGGTAAAAAATTTGATGACTTACCGCTAAGACTGAGGCTTACCATCAAACGCTCGTCAGTTAGGACTGTTGTGATCAAAAGACAAAGTAAGTCATTTTTAAGATATGCAATGTTTAAAAGATTAAACACAGGCGGAGAAATTTTAGATCCACAAGAAATTCGCAACTGTTCTGCCAGGATGGTAGGTGAAGAGGGCATCCGATTCTATTCTTTTATACAAGAAAAGGCATCTCACCCTGCTTTTGTAAATTGCATAGAAACACTGTCACAACCAGAAAAAGATAAAAAAGGAGACGAAGAACTTGTTTTGAGATTTTTGGCTACCAAGAATGCTCAGAATTTATTTAAAGGTAGTGTTCGAGATTGGCTGGATAATTACATGGAAAAAATCTTGCTTAGAGAGATAAACTTTGATTACGAAGTAGAAAACGAACAATTTAATAGGTTGTTTACATTCTTGAGTAATACTTTAGGAGAAGGTGCATTTGTAAAATATAGGGGAAACGATCCTATAGGAGGTCTTGCTCCTGCTTATTATGAAGCTATTACAGTAGGTACTTGTAATGTAATGGATCGCATTCGTAATCTGCCAATTGATGCAATTAAACAGAAAATAATTGATACAGTTCAAACTGAAATATTTAGACAATATACTGGTTCTGGGGCAAATAAACAAGAGAAGCTAAGAGGCAGAATCAATACTATTGAGAACGCTCTTTTGGATCTGGTCAATGAGTAAGTGGTTGAAGCAACTGGAAGAAGATTTAGATTGGAGACAGGCAGAACTTGCTATATTGAAGCAACAAGCTGTTCTAGCTTCAAAAGATTCTGCTAGATACCGAGCGCTTCTACGTGCAATGTGGGCGATTCTTTATGCTCACTACGAAGGTTTCTGCAAGTTTGCATGGGATTTATATCTCGACGAACTGCAAAAGGCAGGGGTTAAAAGAAAAGATTGTAAAGATACAATAGCGAGGCTATCTCTTGATAAAAAATTTAAGGAGATGAGAGGAAATTTATCTCCATTAAGTATATGGGAATTTGGGCAAACAGGTTTCAAGCTAATGCTAGAAGAAGATTTAGAATTTCCAGAAAAATTAGAAACACAATCAAATTTATGGCCTGATGTATTGAAACAAAACTCACTCTTAGCTGGTCTTGATTGTAAGCTAGTCGATCAATACGAAATTGATCTTAAAGCATTAGTTAGAAGGAGAAATGATATCGATCATGGTCAAAAAATGATAATTAAAGACCTGAAAGAGTATCAAAAATATGAAGATGCCGCTTTAGAGGTAATGCATGAGCTAGCAGTATCAATTGTTGACTGCTTAGATAAAAAACTATACCGACAAAGTCCGTAGCCGACGCCGGACTGCCAGCCTCAATGCAAAGTCTGTATTTTGAGCGTTATTTTTCCTGACACTGGCGTGCAGCTAATGGGTTCGGCAAAGCAGTCGCGTAGCGAATCGCTTCTACCATAATCTTATGCTCCTGTACTTGTATCCGGGCGTGCAACGTTTCTGGGGTATCGTCGGGTAAAACTGGCACAGCAGCTTGGATGAGAATTGGGCCACTGTCAACTTCTGGAACAACTAAGTGAACCGTATAGCCAGTAATTTTTTGCTTGAGTCGGTTGATAGCACGTTCAACAATATTGCGTTGACGGTAGATTTCACGGTTAAAAGGACCGTCCCACTTTCCATAACGTTCTGGCAGGTCTCGCCGTGGCGCTCCAGTTCTTAGTATCCACAGGA
Organism: Microseira wollei NIES-4236; assembly: GCF_020521235.1. Classification (GTDB taxonomy): domain Bacteria; phylum Cyanobacteriota; class Cyanobacteriia; order Cyanobacteriales; family Aerosakkonemataceae; genus Microseira; species Microseira wollei. The sequence goes on from NZ_BLAY01000129.1 coordinate 9,171, forward strand.
TGCCATTGACAACCTGTCGGCGATCGTGATTTGGCTTACCCGTTTTCGGTTTCTGCGGTGGCAGTAGCGGTTTTAACCTCTCCCACTGCTCATTACTCTCGTCCCCTCGATTCATCAACACAAAAGAAGAGCGCTCGCGCCTTTTTCAGGATATAACGAGTTTGAAAACACGCCCTAATCCTCGTTCCTCAGCTTACAGCGCTACCCATGCGGCGATTTCAACTGTAGCAAGCGAGGCAGAAATTATAGCGCTCGCAAATCCCGAAGGTTGGCGTGCTTTGCGTTGTTCGCGGGATGGCTTTTTTGATGTAATTGAATTCTGGGTGGAAAATCGGCTGCTTTTAGAGTTATTACCACCGGATATTGTGCCTAAATATCTTGCATTTATGCAACCGCAAGCGCTGCAAAAGTTCCTATAAAATCCACCTTAGGTGTTGCTAAATAAGCCAGCGAGTGGTAATAGGTAATGGGTAATTATCAGCAGTTAGCTGCTCAATCAGCTGCTATGCATCTAAATCGAATACAGAGACGGGCAGGATGCCCATCCCACAATAATCTCAGAAAAATTCACTGTCAAATTAGATGCATAGCAGCTTAGTCTCAGGACTTACGCCAAAAAACCGGGTTTCTATGAAAAATCGTTTATGGCAACGATAAATATCCCCATAAACCCTGTTTATCAGCTCTTTGCGCCTAATTTATAAGTCTAGTATACCTCTGCCAAAATTCTTGTGGGGTAGGCATCCTGCCTGCCCTTATCTTAATTTCCTGGAAAAGTCCAATTACCAATTACCAATTACCAATTACCAATTACCAATTACCAATTACCACTTTAGCTAAAATAAAGATATCCTTACCCTATCAGCATTTGCTGATAAATCATCATGCCTTCTCCATTTCCGGGGATGAACCCCTATTTAGAAGATCCCAATCGTTGGTCGGATTTCCACAATCGTTTGATTGTAGCGATCGCTTATGACTTGACCCCAAAATTACTGCCAAAATATCAAGTCGTTACGGACAAGCGAATTTATGAAATTATCGGCACAGATTCCCTCTTTGTCGGTAGACCTGATATTACCGTACAACGCCGCCAAACAATATCGCCTTCAACTTCTTCCAATGTTGCTGTTGTTACTCCAGCAACGCAACCAGTTAAAGTACATTTACCAATGTTAGAAGAAGTTCGAGAAGCTTATTTGGAAGTACAAGATCCAATAACTAAATAAGTAGTCACAGTTATTGAAATAATTTATCCTACAAACAAACGAGGCGAAGGCAGTTCAAAATATGAAAAAAAACGTTACTCTGTTTTGGGTAGCTTAACGCATTTAGTAGAAATTGACCTGCTGCGAATGGGAGAATATTTACCAATTTTAGGCAATCCACCCCAAAGTCATTATCGAATTTTGGTGAGTCGATCGAATACGCGCCCTAGAGCCGATTTATATGCGTTTAATTTACCCGATGCAATTCCTGCTTTTCGATTACCGTTAAGACCGGGGGATGTAGAACCAGAGGTTGATTTACAGGCGTTATTACATGGGGTTTACGAGCGATCAGGCTACGATTATTTTATTGATTATAATAGCGATACCGTGCCACCTTTATCAGAATCGGATGCAGCTTGGATGGATGCGCTGTTACGCGAAAAAGGATTGCGCTGATTGGGATTGTTTGACCGCAGTTTATAAAAAATTGCCTCAATTTTGGCTAGCATTGCTATTGCTACCTTGACCCAAGCCGCGCAAAACTTGGTTGTTTTTTCTTAAAATATAAATTTTACCCATATTTTCTTTATCACTTGATTTTAATGTTTCTTTAATAGCTAAGAACCCTTGTTTTCTTACAATAACATCAGATGCACTGTGTTGAGGAATTTCTATTTTTACGTAACCTTGAGAGTCTGTTGATTGAACTGGTGTATTTTCTGATTTAAAAAATAATATTTCTGCATTATTAATTGGTTGACCAGTTTCATCTGCAACTAAAATTTGAACTTCTATTAAACCTACTGATGCCGATCCATCATTAGTCTTATTGTTAGCATAGATATCAAACACAAGTCGCGAGAGCATGATAGTTGATGCTGCTAAAATAATCATAATTATATATCTAACTCAAGTTGCTAGTTATCTCTCTGGGAGCGGCTAATGGCTAATGGCTAATGGCGAGATTGGTAAAAATCCAAGATTAGCAATTAGCAATTAGCAAGCTTGCAACGCCAAAGTTTATAACTAGCAACTTGAGTTATCTATATCCCTTGCTATAGATTTTATCTTTTTATACATTTTGAGAATAATCTATATCGTCTTTTCCTTTTTGGTTGGGAGTCTTACTCATTTTTATCTTTCCTTCTTTAGTTTAAAGGTTGCTGGTCAAGCTTTCATACTCGTCTAGGATACTTTTCAAAATTTTATTTTTTCCCTGGTATTTGTTTGCGCTTATAACCTCTACCGAAAAGTTAGGTATACTATTTTGGTCGCAAGCTGTTTTAATTTCTTTCTCTATGTCTATAAATATTTGTTTTGCGTATTCTTCACACTTTAAATTTGTCGGATTAGGTAAGCATTGATTATTCAGTAATTGATCTAGATCGCATTTGTTGATAACGAGTTTTACAGTTATGAGATTTAGGCTACAGATTACAGAAAAAACAATTTCTAAAGTGCCTTTATTAATATAAGACAAATGCTCCCGTTTTCTGTTGTCTATTTTGGTTTCTGTATTTGTGCTAAGCCATGAAAGTTGTTGAGCTTCAGTATTTAGAGGATTTCCATTCTCATCATAGCGTCCAACGATATCAACAATAAAAATAGCAGCATTTACTAGAGTATTTCTTCTAGTACCTATGAATCTATCAATAGGATTCCTAGTCACCATAGATGGTTTTTGACCTCTATAATCTATTACAGAAACTGTAATTTTTTCCCCTTTTTTAACATTTATTTTTCTGTGTAACATTCAATATTAGTAGTTGATTGATGCACTGTATTTGCCAATACAAACCAAGAATGAATCAGAGTAGTTTTACCAGTTCCCGCTGTCCCATACAAATAAATAATGCATTTTTTATTTTGCTCTGCTAAAACATCATCAAGCAATGGTAGAAAAGCATAGAGCGCAATACCTATCAATATTGGAAAAGAGACAGGGATTATAACATCAATCCAGTTATTTTTATCGGTCTTGAACTGGTTAATGACAAATATCACAAAAACGGTGGAAAGTAATAGAAACAAAAATAAAATGACTCGCCTGCTTGTCATGTTGTTGAGTTGATTATAGGTAACCTCTATATTAGATATTCAGCATTTTGACTAGCTATCCGGATAGTTATCCAAAATAATAAAAATTGCTTCAACACATAGCCAGCAGTACCAGGAATTATGCTCGCCTGGTTAAGAGAAGAAATATAAAATTATCCTAACAAAAAAGTTTTGAGGATGGGAAATGCGATCGCACCTCCCATGTCCTTATTCTTACACGCTACCAGCAAACACCTTTTCCGCAGGCCCGGTCATGTATACTCGTTGGTCAAGTTCTGACCATTCTATTTCTAATGGTCCGCCGGGAAGTTCGATTGTGGCTTTGCGATCGGACATTCCCGTCAACACTCCTGCCACCAATGACGCACATGCACCCGTGCCGCAAGCTAATGTGATTCCAGCACCTCTTTCCCAAACCCGCATTTTTAAATAATCTTTACGCACGACTTGAATAAATTCCGTATTTGTGCGTTGGGGAAAGACCGAGTGATGCTCGAATTGAGGACCAATATTTTCTAAGGGAATAGCTGCCACATCCTCAACAAACGTGATGCAATGAGGATTGCCCATGCTGACGCAAGTCACTTGCCAAGATTTTCCCGCTACTGACAAAGGCAGATCGATGACTTTTTGGTCGGCGGGTGCCAGGGTAGTGGGAATTTCCCCGGCGAGGAGGCGCGGCAGTCCCATATCCACGGTGACTTGACCGTCAAGGCGCAATTGGGGTTTCATGACACCAGCGAGGGTATGGATGCGATATTCGACGGTAGAGTCCGATCTTCCCTCTAATTCGGCGATGAAACGCGCTAAACAGCGAATGCCGTTACCGCACATTTCCGGTTCGGAACCGTCGGAGTTGAAGATTCGCATCGTGTAATCGGTGCCATCTTGTCCCGGTAGTGCGAAAATAACCCCATCGCCACCGATGCCGAAATGGCGATCGCATAACTTCACCGCTTGTTCTGGCGTCACAGCAGGGTCGGATGAGGAACGATTATCGATCAAAATGAAATCATTCCCCAACCCGTGATACTTAGTAAATTCGATTGCCATTAGATTTGTCCTTTGTCAGTTGTTATCCCGTCGTGGCATTCCTAGGCAGAGCCTTGGTAATCGCGTTCCTAGGCAGAGCCTTGGTAATCGCGTTCCTAGGCAGAGCCTTGGTAATCGCGTTCCTAGGCAGAGCTTTGGTAATCGCGTTCCTAGGCAGAGCCTTGGGAACGAGAGTATCCTAAAATTACCAATTACCCATTACCAATCGCCAATTACCCATGAGTAGCGAATTCGATACTAACTTGCCCAGCATTCGTAAAGTTCAATCTACGATTAAAGATCAAAAACAGGTGGAAATGAAACTGACCACAGGTGACGTGCTAGCTGGTAAGCTGCTCTGGCAAGATCCATCTTGTATCTGCCTGCGGGATGAAAACAACCAGCAAATCTTGATCTGGCGGGGCGCGATCGCTTATATCAAACCGAAAGGTTAGGTAATGGGTAATGGGTAATGGCTAATTGGTGTTTCTTCCCCATTACCGTCGAGGCCAAAAACCGGGTTTCTTTCGAGATATCTGGTTCCAAATCGCCGATTTTTCCCAGAAAACAGGTTTTTTTGCCTGTTTATTTCCCATTACCAATTACCCATTACCAATTACCCCTCCCTGAAATTATCCACTGGCAGAAACTCGCGCAAAGCTTCGCTTTCACCCGCTGTTACCACGGGGACGAGGGGAACGGGTGCGGGGGTTTCGGGTGCTAGAATTTGTTGAATTTGATTGAGGGGATGGAAACCGCCGCATAATAGTATGCGATCGCCTGCCAGCAATTCGGTATCTTCTCCCGGTAAACGGATAAACTTACCATCCCGGCGAATGGCGCGCAGTTGGACGCCATACTGGCGACGAATATCGAGAAGAGCAAGTTTTTGCCCGACGAAAGGACTATCTGGAGGTACTACAATCCACTGGCAGGGGTCATCATATCCGGGTACGACAGCTTCCCCTTTCGCCAGATCGTCGAAGGCGGCGAGTTCTTCCCCTTCTCCAACGACTAACAAGCGATCGCCTTCGTGGAGGGTTGTTTGCGCGTCTGGATAGTCTACTTCATCGCCTCTAGATCGGCGAATTGCCATTAAACTCACCCCAGTTAAGTTGCGGATATCTGCTTCTCCTAACGTCATCCCCTCTAAGGGCGAACCGGCGGGTAGATTATACCACCGACTGTTCATATCAGAGGCCGCCAGTTGCAGTTCGCGGGAAACTTGGGAAGCGGAACGAATTGGACGCAGATCGAGATAGCTGCGATCGCGTATTTGCTGCACTTGCTGTTGAATCGCTCTCGGACTCATTCCCAGACCGATCAGCAGGTGACTTGACAGTTCCAAACTCGCTTCAAATTCTGGTTGTACCACTTCCCGCGCCCCCAATTGATAGAGCAATTCGATATCGCGATCGTTATTAGCGCGCACGACGATATCCAATTCGGGGGCTAATTCTAACGCGCGTTTGAGGGAAAGGCGGGTACTCATCGGATCGGGGAGTGCGATCGCCATTCCCCGCGCCTTGTTTACTCCAGCGGTTTCCAGCACGTGCAAGCTGGTACAGTTACCGTAAACGTAAGGCACACCCGCTTCTCGCAATTGCTGTATTCTACTTTCCGACTGGTCGATCACTACCACTGGATATTCGTTCGCCTGCAACAATCGCACCAAATTGCGCCCCACCCTACCATAACCGCAGACGACGATGTGATTTTGCAAATCTATGTCGCAGGCGACTTCTAAAGGTACGTTCGCTTCTTCTAAATAGTTTTTTATCCAGGGTAAATCTAACAATTGCGGCACAACGCGCATCAAAAATGGCGTCACCACTAAGGTAACAGCGGTTGTCCCCAAAATTAATAAATAAATTCGGCGAGAAACCAGCCCCAATGCTTGTCCTTCGCTGGCGAGTACAAAGGAAAATTCCCCAATTTGAGCCAGTCCCAACCCGGCTATTACAGCAGTTTTTAAAGGATAGCGAAACGCTCTCACAATCGGTGCGACGATTAAAAATTTGCCCAACAAAACTAGGGCTACCAGTCCTAAAATCAACTCCAGGTTGTTCCACAAAAACACCGGGTCGATTAACATGCCAATCGCCGCAAAAAATAAGGTAGCAAAAATATCCCGGACTGGTTCGACATAGGTTAAAGTTTGGTCGGCATATTCGACTTCCGAAATCATTAACCCCGCGACAAATGCACCCATTTCGATGGAAAGTCCTAAATATTCTGTCAACAGGGCGACACCCAAACACAAAGCCACCACGCCGAGTAAAAACAGTTCCCGACTCTCGGTTTTAGCTAAAAATCGCAGAATTTGTGGTACAATCCATATCCCAACTGCTAATGCACCCGCTGCAAATAACCCGATTTTGAGTAGCGCCGCTCCTACTGCTAAACCAAGCGCTTCTGCTGGTTCGTCAAGCGCTGGCAAGACGGCTAGCATCAATCCTACTGCCAGATCTTGCACGACTAATATACCCAGCATTACCTGAGCGTGGGGCGTTTCGGTTTCGTTGCGCTCCATCAAGCACTTGAGGACGACGGCGGTGGAAGATAATGACAGAATTGCTCCCAGAAACATTCCCTTGGCGGGTAAGGTTTCCCAAGCGCCCGTGACGCCGCATAATAAAACAGTGATGGCGATGGTGAGGGCGATTTGCAGTCCGCCGCCACCGAGAGCGATCGCTCGCACTTTCTTAAGTTCGGCAAAGGAAAACTCCACCCCCAGAGCAAATAACAAAAACGCCACGCCAAACTGCGCCAGGGTTTCAACCTGAATTACTTCTTTAATCAGTCCTAACCCCGCAGGGCCGACAATCATCCCCCCCAGCAGATAACCTAATAAAACGGGTTGCCGCAACAGCGACGCCAGCAAGCCCCCCGCCGCCGCAGCGCTCAGAACCAATACCAAATCGACTATCAGCCTAAAATCTTCTTGCACAAGTTTCTGAAAGAATTTTTACAATCTATAAACTAAGAATACAGAGTTTTTCAGGTTTAGGGGATCGGGCAAGCTTAATTGCAGATTTTAGATATCAGATTTCAGATTTTATGTCAATCTGAAATTACTTGCACCCAGCCGTCGGATACCGAGTCTAGGATGGGATGCGATCGCTCTTTTCCTTCGTCGCCACCGTCGGATCTCCAAACACCCCAGTTTGACTCAAATCTATTGTTGCCCAAGCATAGGTAACCTGTCTTCCCTACTTACCAGTGTATCTTGTGGCAAGTCGGGATACTTTGCAACGGCTTTATCCACGGGACTTACGCAAAGGCATTCCTAGAAACCGGGTTTGTGCATAGATCTCTAGTTACCTTTCCCAACAATTTTTCATAGCAACCCGGTTTCTGGCCTCGACGTAGGAGAATGGGAGACTGGAATTCGTTCTAAAATCCCAGAGCCGAATACTTTATCTAATTCTAAGTATTCTAAATGCACGTAGCCAATATGACAGTGGCAGGTTTCATTTGTACAAGGTCGTTCAAATAATGACGATTCATAATTAGCATCATAGATATTTCCAATCGGTTCTTTAATAAAATGGCATCGCCGCATCGTCCCGTTGCCATCGACAGAAATAACCGATTTTCCCGCCCGACAATTGCGTCCTAAACTGGGGTAATGGTGGGTGTTGATATGATATAATGGATCGATAGATTGAAAAAATTCTCGTTCTTCTATTGATAGTTGGGGAATTTCTTTTTTGACTGCATTAATCCACAAGTAAATATGGGATGGTAGTTCGCGGCGGAGGGCGGCAATTTCTGTTTTAAACTTGGGAAAGCCGACGACACCTGCGCTGAAACGAACGCCGCGACGGTCGAGTTCTAGACATTGGGAGAGGAAGCGATCGCGCGTTACCCATTCGGGATGAAACGTAGACCACAAGGCAAGTTTTTCTTTATTACAATGTTCCACCCAGTCTAGATTACAGGAAAGATTGGTTTGAATCGCCGCTTTATCAACATTAGGCAAGTGGGTTAATTTCGCCAAAGCTTTCTGATACCAGCTATGGATTAAAGCTTCTCCCCAAGGCGTAATTAAAATTGAAAATCGATGTTGAGTTTGTTGGGCTATCCAGTCGTTAAATCGCTCTAATGCTTGTCTATCTATGGCTAATTCTGCCGCTGATTGTTGTCGTTTGGCGAAAGGGCAGTATTCGCATCCGTAGTTGCAACTGATTAATGGGCCGCGATATAAGATGGTGATGTGCATATAGGTAATTGTGAGATATTGCATCGGTTTTATCACCCGCCACGGAATAAATTCCAAGGGCTTTTAGCGAAAGTCCTCTTAAGAGGACTGAAGAATTTTTACAGCATTTTAGTCAGTTTTAACTGACTTTGGCTATTAGCCCGGAAATTGATTTCCGGGCGGGTGGGCGGATATGGTGATTTACTTCAAATTATAACTCTCCATCAAATAGCGAACTTGATCGGAAAACAACCAAGCGCCAATCGTATCCGAACGCTCAACCCCGCTTGCAGTTAAGCGCAAAGTTTCCCGATTCCAAGTTGCTAAATCCAGCAATATCAACTCAGACAATTCGGGAAAATCTGCTTTGGCATCCGTCCCAAAATGCTGACGATATTTTACCACATTCAACCCCTCATCAGAAAGCAAAGATAATAAAATATAACGCCGTTTCCGTTCTTCTAAATCAAGTACAAACCCGTAGTCAGCACAATCAAAATCCTCATCTTTCCGGTGAATAAACGCTTGCAAAATCTGCCGCACTTCCTTCGCGCCTACCGCGTAATCGTTAGAATAATGTACCGTATCAGTATAAGACCTCGCACCGCAACCTAAACCCACCATTCCATCCGCTTGACAGCAATAAACTGGCGCTGTTTCTGCATCTGGCGCATGATTGGCGCGAAACATTCGCATCGACACTTGCGCGTAACCTTCTGATAGTAAAAAATCTCGCCCTTCGCGATAGCATTCTAAGCGAGTATCATCCCATTCTTTATCGGAAATTCCCATTCCTGTCAAAGGTCGCACGTACAAGGGATAAAGATAGATTTCTTCGGGTTGAAATTGCAATGCTTCTTTAATTGAGTGCAACCAAGTTTCTACGGTTTGTCCGGGTAAACCATAAATTAAATCGATATTAATGGTAGGAAAGTTGGCTTCTCGCATCAAAGTCAGCGCGGCTTTTACTTGGCTGGCTTTCTGCCTTCTTTGGATGGCTAAAACTTCGGTATCGATGAAGCTTTGGACGCCGATGCTGGCGCGGGTGATGTGGCGCGATCGCAACAATTCCATCTTTTCTTTATCCACGGTTTCCGGCGACATTTCCATCGAAATTGGTATCTGTTGTAAATTAGCGCCCATCGTGTCTTCAGCAATATCTAAAATTGCTTCTAATCCTGGCACCGGAAGTTGGGTAGGCGTCCCGCCGCCAATGGCAAATCTGGCAAAAGATGCGTCGCCAATTGCTGCTTCGACTCGCTTTGCTTGTCGTTGGAGGGTGCGAATATATCGATCGGTAAAGTCTTGATTATGTTGCACGGTGGTAAACAAGTTGCAGAAGCCGCAGCGCATTTCGCAAAAGGGAATGTGGATGTAGAGAAACAGTGCGTTGCGGTTTTGTTTTGACCATAATTCTGCCAGATTTATGGGTGGATTGATGGGACGATAGGCGGTTTTATGAGGGTAGGAATAAACGTAAGCTTGGTAGGGAGATTGTTGGAGGAGTTGTTGGAGGGAGGTTGTGGTTTTCATCATAATAGTTTGAACCGCGAAGACGCAAAGGACACGAAGGAAAGAGAAGGAGTTACTGTTTTAATGGCAGGATAAATTCGGCATAGGGTACTGTCCAGACAACGGAGTGACTGATGCGATGTCCGGTGTATCCGTCTTCGCCGTAAGCGGTGCCGTGATCCGAACAGAGAATGCAGAATGTGGGTGCGCGTTTTTGTAAGGTATTCCAGAGTTTTTCTAGTTGGGTATCGACATATTCTAAGGCGGCGGCGTGGGATGCGATGGTGTCTGCTTTCGCACCTCTAAGGTAGAAGTAATTCGGTTGATGTAAGGCGGAAATATTGATGAATAAAAAGAGTCTTCGATCGCGGGGTGTTTGGGTGAGGATGTTTTGCGCGATCGCCACCTGCATTTCTGTCGAATTCGGGTTCGTCACTCCCAATTCCGGACTCCAATAACTTTCGTCAAATAAACCTGGCAATACGTTACTTAATGGGTTGAGTTTGTTGAAGAAACCGACGCCACCGATGCAAGCTGTCCGATATCCTTTGGCAGCCAATCCACCGACAATATTAGAACTATCTAAAATGCAGGTAGTTTCCGCAATTGTCGTACTCCCTTCAAACCGCAATGCAAAGGGACGCGGGTGAATTCCTGGCGCAATCGGTGTGGGAAGAAACCCGGCAAAAAATGCCTGGTGTGCGGCGTAGGTAAAGTTTCCGGGTGAGTGTCTTTCTTCCCATCCTCCCGCTGGCAATACTGCGGCTAAATTCGGCGTTCTTCCTTGTGCCAGCAAGTTTTTCGCTACGTCGTATCGCAGGGTATCCAAGGTAATGAATGCAATATCGTGCGTGCCGACGATTTGGTTCACGTCGATGAATTTTTCCGGTACTGGTTGTGTTTTTAACATGCTCCTTTTTCCTTTTATTTAACTATTGCCCCATCGATCAGTTTTGCTGATCGAATTACCCCAATCCGATCCGTTTTTCAAATCAAAACCCTCTTGTTTATCCCAGGCAAACGTCATACTATAGTAATTGTATTTGTCTGACTAAATGCTTGTTAAAAGTAGGTAGTTGGAGCGCAGCGGACAATCGTCCGCTGCGCGGGCAAAAAAGGTAAAGTCCCTAAATTTACCTGCATAAATTCCTCCGATTGACTTGATTTAACATCGCCTTCACCTCGCTGGTATAAGCTAGCTGTAGGGTGCGTTCCGCCTATGCTTAAATTCAGCTATGATTATTGGTTTTCAGCGGAACGCACCATCCAAGATCTAGCGGTGCGTTACGCTAGCGCTAACGCACCCTACGTTAATAAATCGATTTACCATCGCCTTCACCTCGCTTGTATAAGTATCTAATCCATGCCAAAAAATCCCCGGTAACAAATCGCCAAAGGCATTAATTTCCAGAATCCCATGATGTTTAAAATCCGGCGCAACTAGCAAATCGACGCCGCAGTATAAACTATTCGGAAATAAACCCGCCGCTGCTTCGCAAGTTCGCTGCATTTCTTGCCAATTTTGTGGCCCAACTTTGCTCAAAAATTCTTCCGCATCGCCTCTCTCGTTGCCTAAGTGTAAATTGGTCATCGGACTTTTACCCAAACGCACGACAAGGTGTTTCGCTTCACCATCAATTACTACTACCCGGACATCAAATTGGCATCCTTGCAAATAAGCTTTGGGTAGCCATGCTTCAACTTGGACGCCTTCTGCGGTGAGGATGTTGATAATATCGGCAACTTCTTCGCGGCGGGTGTATTGTCGAATTTTACGAGAATTATAAAGTAGAGTTTGCCCGTTTTCTCGCACTCGTTCGACGGTGGTAATCGCGCATTCGCCGCGCGGGTGGGTATAGTAGGCGACGACGCCGGAAGCAGCAGATCCGTGGGAGAGTTTGACGAAAACGCGATCGCATCCCTTGTGTCTCATCTGTTCCCGCAGTTCGTCATAGTTGCGGATAGGATTGAGCGATCGCGCTACGGGTATCCCATTGCAACTAAACAATTCGTGACACAGCGGTTTATCAAACATTGCTGCAATATCTGGCGGATGATTCATCGTCGGACATCGCAATTGTTTCTCCCATTGCTGCAACAAATAACGCCATCCGAGATACCACTGGCGAGGATAAAGAATGCGTCCTTTATCGAATTCTAAAAGCATCGCATCCGCCGCGCTAATTCGCTGATGTTGACCGTCATCTGAGACATCTGCACCCGCAGCAATTATCGCTTTATCAATTTCAAAATTCCTTTCCGGCGAATCAAATCGGATAATGGTATTGGGTGCATCGAATCGTTCCAGGGTATCTTTCCCTGCAATTAAGTCGGCGTAATTGACTATAGTTGCAGGTGGTAAATTGAAATGTTCTAGCGCCTGTTGGAAGAAACCGACGCGGCGATTTTCGGGATTGGCGATGGTGACAAAGTTTAGCATCTCTTGACGCTGTTTATTCATAGAGTGCATAGTAACGCGATGCTCCGCCTCTCTCAATAAACTCTTCTGTTGATTGGGATTGTTGTTCATCCGCGCTTTCCTTAATATCGCTTTGTGTTAGTATTCCCAAAAGTTAGCGATATGCCAGACCGCGCACGCTGCGCGTGAAGCGAAGCTATCGCTCCAAGAATCGCACTACACGCAGGTTATGCGATCGCACTCCATCCACTCGCATCTTTTACTCAGCAACAGAACAATAGCGATATATTTCATCGTTATAATCTTCTTCCTGTTTCTGATTGTTCGCTCTGACTTCAACGTCTAACTCAGACAACCTTTGAATCATTTCATCAGATAGGTAATTCTCTGAAACATTGAGCAGATCCAGTTGATTAATTGCCGGACAATTCAACAAAGCTAATGCTCCCTCATCAGTCAAAGTTCCCATAGAAAGGTCTAGCACAATAATCTGTTCAAGTACAGGTGCATTGACTAAAGCTTTGGCAATCTCGTCAGCGTATTCGCTATTCCGCAACCCTAAGTAAGTTAAATTGGGAAAAGATTGGTTAGAAAGAATTGGCATTAAATCCTCAATCGAAGAGTCGCCTCCGTATTCGTCTCTACCCAGCCACAATTCAAGATGCTCCAATGCTGGCAACTTTAAAGCGCAAATCTGAGCAATCGTTTCTCTACCAAGTCCTCCAGTTTCGACGATCATAGCTGTTAAATTTTCGTGTTGCACGGGACTAAATGCCAAACCATTCCCACCCCGCACTTGCAGAACCTCTAAATTAGGATAAGCTACCAAAACAGGGCTGATATCGCTCTGATAAAGCCAAGATATTTGGCGTTCACTGTCAATAACATCGCCGATGAAAACAGCCTTGAGATTAGGCAACTGTTCTTTAGCTGCAACAAGTGCATCGACGAGAATAGCAGATTCATCCCACACTCCAAACACAAGTGCTTCCACAAGGATTGCTCTATCGTCTTGCAACAGCTTTGCGAGATAGTGTGTAATATCAATATATTGAGGATAGTTCCATGTTGCGACTCTTAAGGCGTAAGGAGTGCTGCTAGGATCGGTAATGCCAATTTCAGAATCAAATTCCTCAACTTTCCGGTTAGCAAAAGTAGTAGCGTGAAGGGGATATCCATTGATGTCAAGACGCTCAACTAAGTTCCAAGTTTTGTAATCGCGTAACGCTTGTTTAACTTGAAGTTCTTCTCTTTCTCGCAACAGCAAATAAGCAGAACGTCGCACTTGTTTTTCAGCATCTTTTAATGCCTCAATTACCAATTCTAACCCTGCATCCCCATATTGCAGCGCTTCGGCAACTGCCGCAATTCGCGCTTCTATCATTGGACTCGCCAAGCGCCTTTTCACACCTTCAATTCCGCCTAAAACTGCACCTTGCACCGGGGGTGGCGCTTGACCGCCCAACACGGCATCATAGTCTCTGGGTTGATTGGGATTGTTGTTCATACGCGCTTTCCTTGGCATTATTTTTGATTAGAATTCCCACGCATTGAGGAAAAGCGATGCGTTCATCCAAATCGCCTTTTCCCTCTACTGCGTTACGCTGCTTGATTTGCACATAGTGTAGCCGCGATCGCTCTGGCTGTATAGTAGAAAAATACTAAATTTTGTAAATCCTCAAGTCAACAGACGCCTGATTCGGATCGGACTCGTATGGTTCATAGCGTTGTAGGGGCGGGTTTTACCAGTCCCGTTTCATAGTAAGCGAATTGTGTTTATAAACCCGCCCCTCCGTGCGATGCCGATACAAGCGGACACGATATTATATCAATCGCCTGTGGTAAAAACAGACAATTTAACTCTTCCCGCCCCGCCTAGCTAAGATTCTTCAAATAAGCGATCGCCGCGATGCAACCGATACGCCATTTGATAGGTTTGCTCTTGACTTCGCATCGTCGGTGCGTGAGCGGCTAAATATCGCGCCGCAGCGACCAAGACATGAACTCCCGCAGGAGTTTGACCCAGCAAAGAATACTGGCGAAATGCCGCTTCCATTTCTTGAATAACGTGAAAGTCGCGATTTTCTCGCAACATTAACTTGCCCAGCATTGCCATCAATTGTTCGGGTTTGCCACCAGCGTACAAATATTGTGCCACCAATTGTCCGACCTGATTTACTTGTTGCTGTCGATCGAACAGTTCTGGTAATTGTTTGAGCAATTCTGCTGGATTTTCCACTCCATCTTTTGGTTCTGGAAGTTTGGCGGGCGGTATATTCAAAAATCGATTCAAATAGACGCTCATCGCCGCATCAAAAACTCCCCTGAGTAATTCAGGAGATGGAACTCGTCGCAAACCTTGGTGAACCGCATTGGCAAATGTAAAAGGATGGTGTGCTGTATTCCAATCGCTATGATCGTTGTTGGTATGGAAGCGAGCAACGCGCAAGGCGGCGGCGTAAGTCACCGCGCCTGCTAATTGTTCTTCGGTACAACCTGCTTTTAAAGCTGTCAAAAGTGCGTCGGCGATCGCTACAGCATCCTCACCCAATAAAATCGGTATCAATTGCTCAAAATCCGACCAATTACCTCGGTGAGATTCTCCCTCTGCTAAAGCTTTTGGCAACTGCTCAAACGCCGCATCCAAAATTTCTACCAAATCCACCGGATAGCGCCAAGAGTTAGATTCTTCCATGCGAGTTGCATTCGCCAAACCCCCTACTAAACTCGGTAAAACCGCTTCCGCTCCTTGCCAATTGACAGCATCTAAAGCTTCTAGTGCCTTATTAATAAAATCCAGGGTATGACCCACATCAATGTAGCGGCGATCCGTGGCAGATGCAAATAGCATATCGGCAATTTGTTTTGAATCTGCACCAATCCGAATTGCGGTAACTAAACATCGTTCTGCTGCTTCGCTGTCGCGCCGTTCGATAAATTGGCGGAACCAACTTTTGAGCGCATTAATATCGCCGGAAAAATTCGGCAGCGGGTGAACGACAAAGTGAGGCGGCGCACCCGCACTATCGCGAGCAACTGCGGAAAGTCCTTGATAAAGGGCGCGGGGACGGTCTTCTGCATCTAAATAAGGCAGTAGGTTCATCAAGCAGGTGTGGATGGATAAACCAGTATCCCACCCATTTTTGTTGTAACGAGTGCCAAATTCTAGTCCAATTTGGAACGGTTCTGTAAAGTCAGCACCTAAGTCTAACAGCGCGATCGCAGATTTAGCAATCACCAGCGATATACTGTGCTGTAACCCATCTTGCAGTCGCTGGCGTTGGTGGGCGTAAGGGTCAACTTGCGGTGCTAAATTTACCCACACCTCCCCATCGCGAATTTGCACTGGGAACCCACGCACATCATCTGCCCAAGAATCAAAAGTACCGCCACTTTTGAGGTCAAAACGGGCGTAATGCCACGGGCAGGTAACGATACCATCTTTGCAAGTACTGCCGTGGAGGGGAAAACCCATGTGCGGACAGCGGTTATCGATTGCGTATACTTGGTCGTTGGAATAGAAGAGTGCGATTGCGTGTTTCTCTAAATTTACCAGCAAGCTTCCTTTTGCTTGCACATCAGCCAACTTAGCCGCACAAACGTAACCGTCTATCGAATTGGAAATCATATTTTTTCCTCCATTGGCAGGATAGGTGCGACCTCCGTCTCACCTTCCTGACTTTCTAAAGAAAACTCTTTATAAACTACGATAGTCCTCCCCACTTGACTTTGTAAAGAGTTTCCTTTAATTTCTTAATATGGAAGCCAAATCGCAGAAAAACGATGCCACGGTGCGGACTCGACGCGCGATCGTGAACTTGCTCAAGCAAGAAGGAGCAATGGACTCGAAAGAGCTATCTACGCGCTTGGGAGTTTCCGCAATGGCAATTCGGCAACACCTGTACGCCTTGCAGTCGGAACGCTTGGTCACCTATCAAGAAGAACCGCGTCCGATGGGGCGTCCGGCTAAACTTTGGCGGTTAACTCCGGCGGCAGATCGCTTTTTTCCAGCGGGATACGCCGAATTGACTTTAAGCTTAATTAATTCGGTAACAGAGGCATTTGGTGAAGGAGGGATCGACCGCCTTTTAGAAGTGAGAACTCGCCATCAAATTGCCGCGTATCGAGAGCAAGTTTCACAAGATGGGTTGCAAGAAAAGTTGGAAACATTGGCGATGCTGCGTACCAACGAGGGGTACATGGCAGAAGTTGAACGTTTAGAAGATGGCTCGTTTTTATTAATAGAAAATCACTGTCCCATCTGCGCCGCTGCTACCGTTTGTACGGGATTGTGCGCTAGGGAATTAGAAGTATTTCAGAGCGTTTTGGGAGAAGAAGTGAAAGTTGAGCGAACCGAACATATCGTCGCCGGTGCGCGACGCTGCGCCTATCAAGTTTCGCTATGAAGAAACCCGGTTTTTTTCCCGATTGACGCTTTCCCAGCCAGCCCGCCAGGGATTGAAATCCCTGGCTAATAGCGAAAGTCCACGTCATGGACTGAAGAAATCTTTCGAGTCCATGACATGGTCTGCTAGAAAATATTAGTTTGTTTTAACTGACTTTTGCTATTAGCCTGCGATTTGAATCCCAGGCGGGCTAACGCCGAAACCATTAATCAAACTCGTGAAAAAATCTGGGTAACGACAAGTTTTTTAACCAGGGGTGAGGATCGGTCATTGCTGTTGCGATCGCGTTACGTGTAGCAATATGCGATCGCACCTCTGAATATTCCGCGAATTTACAGATACACCGATAATTCCTTCAGGCTGTAAGGCGAAACCCTTCCCCTAGCCCATAGGGTAGCCTGCGGCGCTTCTCAGTATCAGTATTTTACTTTGTTCATATATAAAAATTGTGTAAAGTTTAACTCTTAGTCGGCATCTACCTCTCGATATATTTAACTTATAAGTCTACGTGTTTCTGTCATTCTTAAGTCATGTATAATTAATAAATATACATATTTATTAATTATACTTATTAAGTTTTAATTGATTTGTTGATTTAATAAAGTTTTGTAAAATTAAGTCAAAATTACTGAGATGTACAACTGGCAAAGGATTTAGCTAACAGAAGTTTTAGTAAATCGATTCCGTGTTTTCTCGGAGAGCAACTTAAACCGATATAGGAAGCTATAAGTTGTTACATAATTTTACTATATAAAAAATTCATGAAGCATGGTTTTTATGATTTATGCAATGTTATTGTTACTGACATAGGAAAAGGAAAACCTTAAAGCCTTAATCCCTACTAACAACGAAAGCGATTCACATATCGCCTCGCCTGACCAAATACGCAGAAACTACTTAGATAGATAACTGCGAAAAGCAAGAGCATCGGCGTTGCTAGTGTGTGCGATCGCGCCAAACCTTGCTGAGTAAATACATCAGGTTTAAAGAGAGCGATTCGCACATCGCCTCGCCTGAGCAACTACGCAGAATCTATAAAGGTTAGATAACTGCGAAGACAAGAAAAGCAGGTGTATCTGCGTTGCTCGTTTGTGCGCTCGCATCAATCATTGCTGAGTAAATACATCAAGTCTAAATTGACAGAAGTCATCTTTATTACTTTATCAGGATCTGGTAATGAACCTTACTCGTTTTTTATTCCAGCCCATCTTGTCTATTACTACCACCGTAGTAACAGCTTGTGTTATCGTCGCCCCAAGTCAGGCAGCTGATATTATATTTTCTAGCCCTGGTGTGTTAGCAGGCATAAATGGAGTTTCCTTTACTTTGCCCAGCACAGGCGTATCAAATATATACAATATTACTTTGGAACGGGGAACTGTAACTAGCGTATTCGGTACACCGCCAAAGTTCGATCTGTTAAATCAAATAGATGCTGGGGATGCTATAAACCAATCAGTCCAAGGGATCAACCTTTTTTTATCAAGGACTGGAGCAACAGAACTTTGGTTTGAATCCGTTGGAACCAAGGTATTCTATTTACCGTATGAGATTGATCTAAATAGTGGACTTGTTAAAACATCTAGAAATAGATATGCTACTACTGTAGAGGCTAGTTTTATAGATGTTTTGCCTGAGGAAAATGTAGTCTATGCACGTCTCCATCCCGTTCCCGTACCTGAACCTTCTACATTCCTTGGCATCCTAGTAGTCGGTGCTTTGGGTACAGTCCTGAAGGGCAAACGAAAGCTCTCCAAATCAACCGAGAAAGAAATGGAGCTGGAAGGATTTGTAACAAATCGCGCTCGCACTTAAACCACTGTGAAAAAGCGATCGCTTTTGGGATGAGGTGGAGGTGCGATCGCTATTTACTCCTCAAATATCCGAGCAAAGAGCGATCGCATAACCTCGTCGTTTGATAAAAAGATGCGATCGCACTTACTCAGGGATTTGCACAAGAGGAGCGATCCCTGCTGCCAAACGAGTGAAGTGATTCGGATTAAGCGTCAGGAGAACAGCTACCTCTGCTTTCAGAGCAGCTTGAGCAATTAGAGCATCAAAAATACCGCCACCCGGAAGATTTAATGTTACCATTTGAGCGATGGCAATCTGATAATCATTGGAGAGGAGTGGCATCACTTCAATGTACTGCAAAACATCTACAATAATGCTCTGAGCTTGTTGGGGAGTAATGCGTGGCTGAATCGGCAAGCGCGTCATTACAGAATACGTTTCCGCCAAGCTGTGAGTCGAGATAAACCCTTGAATTTGTCTAGATTCTGCTGCCTTGATCCGTGAGAAACAAACAGAATGCTTCGGATGATTGACAATTAATGCAGCAACCAAGACAGAGGTATCAAACAATAATTTTATAAAGCCATTTGCTCCTGAATACGTTCTTCTCGTAACTCATCTATGAAAGTATTAATATCGAAGTTTTTTGGTAATTCCGCATCCCCGAATAAAATTCCTTCTTTTCGATATATTTTTGCTTGATTAGATGGCAGTATACTTGTTAATTCAGAGTTGTGTTCAGGATGTTTTTCAGCCGTTTTATGACTCAAAGCCTCAATTTTTTCAGCGATCGCCTGCCAAACAAACTGTTCAGTTGATATTCCCTGAATGTTTGCCCATTTTTCTATATCTTGTTGGAGTTGAGGGGGAAAGTTCATAGGAATAAATACAATTGCGCTGCGGTTTTTCTAAGTTAAACTCTATGTGGGGAGTTTGTCAATCAAATTTTGAGAGAAAAATGCGTTGGCGCCAGCGGAAGCGAGGCATATCGCACTCTGTTATAGGAAGAAAAACAGCGAACAACTTTAATCCCGATCAAAAGCTTGAGGTTGTCGAAAAGCATATATATCTTTAATAACTTGCACCCAACCGTTGGATACCGAGTCGAGGATGCGATCGCCCTTTTCCTTCGTCGCCACGGTAGGATCGCCAAACACCCCTGTTTTACTCAAATCTTTTGTTGCCCAAGCAAAGGGTAATCTGCCTTCCATGCTTAGCAGCGTATCTTGTGGCAAATCGGGATACTCGGCAACGGCTTTATCCATTTTCACTTGATCTGGCAGGATAGAAAGCATCAAACTCGTTTCCGCATCTCCAGCGTGAATGCCCAACTGTGCTTCTTTCGGCGCGAGCAATTCTGCAGTAATATGAGGCACGCGCCAGGTAAATAGGGGGAAAACCATAAAATCCCCGTATTTTAAGTGAATATCCCGCGCTGCAATTTCCATCACCTGGGGTTGTCCGCCGTGGGAATTCATCAACACCAATTTGCGAAACCCAGCTTGGTAAATACTTTCCGCCATTTCATTCAGAATTGCCAGTAGCGTTTGTGCGCTTAAAGTAATTGTGCCGGGAAAGTTTGACATCCTCCCGCCGCTAATTCGGAGTACCGAATATAGCGGGGGATTCCAAAGATTGCTCTTTAGGCTTCCTCTTTCCACGAGTTGACTTACTTGGAGGAGTTTCCCCACCCAAATATTGGTCAG
>NZ_BLAY01000130.1 GCF_020521235.1 Microseira wollei NIES-4236
ATTACCTCACATACCTGAAACTTCGTAGATGGGCATTCCGCCGCTGTGGAAATATCAACGCCGGACATCAAAGGTATTGGACATCCATAGATGGCGATAACTGGGTATTCGCAACCAAGAAGGGAGAAGCGAACCCCCTGAGGTTACTAAAACATAGTGAGTTTAGTTGCAGTAGCACTGACTATGTGAAAGTTAAAGGCGATAAAAGTCCATTCGACGGCGACCTAGTTTACTGGAGTTCAAGATTAGGGACTCACCCTCAAATGCCTAGTCGAAAGGCGGCGTTGCTCCAACAACAAAAGGGAAAGTGTCCCTGGTGCGGATTAAGCTTCCAAGAATGGGATGTGATGGAAGTAGACCACAAAATCCCTAAAGCCCTTGGCGGTAGGGACGAGTATAAAAATCTACAACTGTTACATCGGCACTGCCACGATGAAAAGACTGCTATTGACCTAATAAAAATTCGGAAGAAAGAACACTCCAAAAATTTCAATAAATTAGCCCAACAGTGGGAAAAAGTAGAATGGGAGTGGATAAACGACATTCCGGTTATCAAAAGTCAAACGGGCAGGAAGTCCCACAGTGACAAGGGAAAACACATTGAGTAGCCGTGTGCGGGGAAACTCGCAAGCACGGTTTCGGAGGGGAGGGAGAGGTTAGTAATAACCTCCCTCGACCCTACCCGATGCAAGTGGCGTTTGAGAAACTACAAGTCCAAAACATGGTGAAAAACCGCCATTTAGCCAAGTCTATTAGCGATGCCGCTTGGTCGCAGTTCACGAGCGTGGTTGCAGTATTTGGGCAAGGTTTACGGTCGAATTGTGGTGGGAGTACCGCCGCAATATACTTCTCAAAACTGCTCTAACTGCGGTGCAATTGTGAAAAAGTCGCTATCTGTACGTACTCACATTTGCCAGTGTGGATGCTGCTTAGACCGCGATCGTAATGCGGCAATTAACATTTTGGATAAGGCGCTGAAACAGACTGGCTATCACTTAGCAAATACCGTGGGACACACGGAAATTAACGCTTCGGGAGAGAAGATCCTCTACGCAGACTTGGCAACAAGCCTGAGCAAGATCGCTCGGTGAACGAAGAATCCGCCGTCTTTTAAGCGGCGGAGTGTCAATTTACTTGCTACTCGCGCAAACTCCTCCAGCATTGGCTCTATTAAGGGGGAATGAAACGCATGGGACACCTGCAAAGGTGTAGTCTTGATTCCCATTGCTTCTAGCTGTGCAACTACCAAGCGGATTGTCTGGCGCTTTCCGGATATGACCACACTTTGGGGACCGTTAATAGCGGCGATCGCCACTTCTTGTAAATAGGGTTGAATGACTGGGGCTACCTGATGTTCGGAGGCTAATAAGGCGACCATTTCCCCATCTTGTGGCAAAGCCTGCATCAGTCGTCCCCGTGCAGCAATCAGCATCAGACCATCTTCTAAACTAAAGACGCCTGCCACACAAGCAGCGACATATTCCCCAACGCTGTGACCCATAACCACTGTCGGTTTAATGCCCCAGGATTGCCATAACTGTGCCAAGGCATACTCTAGGGCAAATAAGGCGGGTTGGGTGTAGGCTGTTTCATTTATAGGTGAGGTTTTTCCTGGTTCTGGATAGAGAACATTCAGCAAAGGTTCGTCCAGATAGGAACGCAGAATCAAGTCGCAGCGGTCAATGGTTTGACGGAAGGTAGGCGAAAGTTCATAGAGTTGGCGTCCCATACCGATGGACTGCGACCCTTGACCAGTGAAGAGAAATGCTATTTTCGGAGGTTTATTGCTGTTTTGCTGTCCGCTGACCAGTCTGACAGTCTCCTTACCTGTAGCGAAAGCACTCAATTCATCGCGCAACTGTTGGTTAGACTCGGCTACAACAGCAAGGCGGTACTCAAAATGCGTCCGCCCTGCGTTTGTTGTAAAACACACATCAGCCAGCGATATCTCTGAATCCAACTCCAGATAAGCTTGATA
Source organism: Microseira wollei NIES-4236 (assembly GCF_020521235.1). Taxonomy (GTDB): domain Bacteria; phylum Cyanobacteriota; class Cyanobacteriia; order Cyanobacteriales; family Aerosakkonemataceae; genus Microseira; species Microseira wollei. The sequence goes on from NZ_BLAY01000130.1 coordinate 1,979, forward strand.
AGCTTGCAATAGTTCCAAAAGAGCCTTCTCGGTTTTTGCCGATATTGTCAATACATGACAAGAACGCTCTACTTTTGCAGCCGCTGGCGCTAATACTGGTGCCTCCTGAAGGATGACGTGGGCATTTGTTCCGCTAAAACCAAACGAGCTTATTCCAGCAAGACGCGGCAATCCTGATGCACTCTTTTGCCATTCCATACCAGAGGCGGGAATAATGGCTGGAATTCGGTCTATTGTTATGTGCGGATTTACTTCTTTAAAATGCAGGTGCGGCGGTATAAAGTTGTTTTGCATTGACAAAACAACTTTGATTAATCCAGCAATGCCAGCCGCCGCTTCCGTATGCCCAATATTTGTCTTCACCGAGCCTATTATGAGCGGTTGCTCTGGGCTTCTCCACCCTTCTTGTCCGTAAACGACTTCCAGAGCTTTCACCTCAACTGGATCTCCCAAGGATGTACCCGTGCCGTGGGCTTCAACATACGAGATCTCTGAAGGGGAAACACCTGCAACAGATAATGCTTTGCGAATCACTGCTTCCTGAGAAAGTCCATTAGGTGCAGTCAAACCGTTGCTGGCACCGTCCTGATTAATCGCACATCCCCTGATGAGGGCCAGAATATTATCGTTGTCAGCTATTGCCTGGGAAAGACGCTTCAAGACAACAACGCCGCAACCTTCAGAGCGAACATAACCATTAGCCGAAGCATCAAAGGTTTTGCAGCGACCATCTGGTGATAGCATTCCTGCAGACGAAAAAGTAATGCTCAGTTCGGGAGACAACAAAAGATTTACCCCTGATGCCAGAGCGATATTGCATTCTCCATTCCGCAAGCTTTGGCTGGCTAAATGAACGGCGACGAGTGATGATGAGCAGGCTGTATCAACAGAAAGTGCAGGTCCGGTGAAGCCAAAAAAGTATGACAATCTTCCAGCAGCTATAGAAGCAGAGTTTCCTGTGGCGAAATAGGCTTCATAGTCTTGAGGGTCATATTGTTTGACTTGGAGTAGCTCATAGTCATGGGAAAAGATGCCAACGAACACTCCAGTTTGCGTACCAGCTAAAGTTTCTGGATTAATTCCTGCATTTTCTAGAGCTGACCAACAAGTTTCCAACAAAATTCGTTGCTGGGGATCTGTATGGGTAACTTCTCTGGGTGCTATTCTGAAAAAATTTGGATCAAATTGGTCAAATTGTTCTAGAAATCCGCCATACTTAGTTGATATTGTGCCTGGTTGCAATTGCCCCGACTTGTAATATTGCTTTATGTCCCATCGCGTTGGGGGAACTTCCGAGATCGCGTCAATCCCGGAGTGCAATAGTGACCAATATTCTTCAATGTTATTCGCTCCGGGGAACCGGCACGCCATACCAATAATCGCCACTATATCTTCATCAGAAGCTGTAACTTCTGGTGGCTCGTAAGAATGCTTACCTTCCACTTTTTTGGCAGCGGACCCAATAGCTGATACTGACTTTTCAATAATATTTGTACCTGTTGTTGACATTGGCTTGTCAACGTAACGAGCGATTGCTTCTGGCGTACTGTACTGAAAGAAGAAAGTGGGTTCAAGCTCCCAACCCAGGCGCTGGGAAAGGATCGTTTTGAGTTCCAAAAGATCTAGAGAGTCCAATCCCATCTCCATCAGTGGCCGTTTTGGAGCAAAAGCTGCCATACGCTCGTCGCCTATCACCAAACGGATGCAATCTTTGACGAGTTCGTCTAAGGTTTCGTTTTCCCTTAGCTCTAATGGCTTGCGTACGCGCCAACTCTCCTCTCTGACTGCTGCAAGGGAATGCTTTGGCTGGCGCGAGTGAATGTCATATTCAATTAAAATACCATTTCCCAGATTATCCCTATCTTCTGGACGGTAATTCTGAATTATTGCCCTGATCTTGGCTTTGCCCTCTTCATGGAAGCGCAAAATAGGGTCTAAAAGCTGTCCACTATCCTTCCGCTGATGGATGTATTCTTCTGTGACAACTCCCACCGCCAACCGCTTAGGCGGTCTGGCGGGGGCTTCTTAAACTCACGAATAAGAGTTCCTGCTTCACGGGCTGTGCATCCACGCTTGCCTCCACAGGCAGCAAACGGTTGTCCTACCGTCCGTTTAAGAATTACCAGACTAGCGTTTAAGTCCCTGGACAAACTAACTTCACAATTCGGACAATTATGAACTCGAACCGACAAATCTTTAACCACTCTTTCGCCGCAATTAAAACACTCGATACTTGTGCCTCTAGCATCGACTTCTTGAGTATGCTTACCGCGTCTTACCGCTACTGCTTGCAATATATTCAAGAATGCGCCCCAAGCCACATCCAGTATCGATTTAGCTAGTCTAGTTCTAGCCAGACCTTTGATATTTAATTTCTCGAATCCAATTAAATCGTAATTTACACATAACCAATGAGCTACCAAGTAATGAAAATCTTTCCTTGCCCGTGCGATATGCAGATGCAGTCTAGCTACTTTGTTCGCCTGTAATGAATAGTTCTTAGACCCTTTTTCCTTTCTGGATAATTGCCGTTGAATACGAGCTAAAACAGCAGTAGATTTACGGTAAAACTGAGGAACAGCAACCGCTTCACCTGAGCTAGTTGTCAGAAATTTCTCCAGCCCCACATCAATGCCGCAAGCCGACTTGATTTCGTCAACCGGAATAGGAGAAGGAACGATGTTATCTTCCAGCGAAAAACTGACATACCAACCATCAGCTTTACTGATAATTGTCGCCTGTTTAATCTCGAAACCGTCAGGAATTGGACGATGCAAGATAACTGGTATTTCACCAATTTTAGACAACTTTAAAGTGCTGCCAATGAGATGCGCTCCTGCTTTGGGATTATTGACTCTAGGAAATGTCAAAGAGCAAATGTCGCCCGGTTTTTTAAATCTTGGTTTACCTCCTCTCTTACCAGTTTTATCGGGAACTAACCAGCGTTTCCATGCTTTATCTAACCGCATTAAATTCTGTTGTTGGCAGTCAGCATAAATGTCTTTGTATTCAGGAAATAACCGCTTAGTTTCTTTGAGGTCAGCAGCTTGTGAATAGTAATCAACCGAGCCCGGAATATCACCAATCGGCTCTGATATTAGACTACATCGGTCAATCTGACATCTGGTGCGACGCAACCAATCCAACCTTTGACCTAGAGTATAGTTCCAGTGACGACGCAATAATTCTCCCCAGTGGCTCAAGGTCGCCGCCTGTTCGGTAGTTGGTTGCAATCGATACTGGTAAGTTAAAAGCATGATAACATTGTACAGCAAATAGTCGTACAAATCAATATGAATAAGCTTACTATTAGACTTCCTGATGAAGAATTACAAATACTGAAATAATATGCAGAGCAAACAAATCGAACGCAGACAGAGATACTGCGAAGTTATATCAGAACTCTCAAAGGTCGGATTAAACCCACAAGCAAAGATTAATTGTTCACTCGTCACCCACCCCACTTCCTATGCAGGGTGTTAACCAAAATTGGTCGGGGGTGGGATTCCTCGCTCACCTGCTATCCCCCTCACCGCTAACCGCTACGCGGTCTAGCGGGAGTACCCCGCAGTTTAGATGGGAATATGGGCCTGACTGACATAGTTTTTGCAGCGAGTCACCGCCACCACGCCCTCGATGCCGCCTTTTAGGGCGCACAACTGTAGTATAAACTCTCGGAGGCGATCGCCCAAGCCTTTATCTTGCATTTCCGGGAGTACATTTATGGCAAGAAATTGGATGACTGGCGCTTGAGGGTCGTGCAGCGATGGAACTTCCGCGTAAGTGGTGTTTCTCAGTATATCCGCACTGGAAATCCTTTGGGAATACATGACTCCCACCAATTGACCGTCCATTTCTAGAACGCAATGGCCGTTCGGAAAGCGTTCGATTCGTTGTCGGATTTCATCACCCGATGCCTGTAAATGTTCTGGCCAGCACTTAGCTTCCAAATTGACTAAAGCTGGCAGATCTGACAAATTGGGGTGACGGATCGTGTAAGGTCTTTTCTCAAAGCAATTTAGAGTGATGCGGGTAAAAGGAAAGGTTTTGGGGTATCGCTTGGAGAACTCGAACTTCGGAAAAAGTCCGACTTCTGCTGCCGCCATCAGAAAAACATCTGCTTCTACGAGATGCTGCATGGAAAATGCGTGGTAGGCATCGAAATGCAAATTCTCGCTTTTGTCTAAAAACTTGTTGACGGTCTGGGCTTCTGTTGAGTGAACCTCCAAAATAATCAGCTCGTGCTTTGTGACAATTCTGGCCCACCGTTCCAAGTGTTCCACCAAGCTTTGCACGGTGACATGCGGCGGTATTAGATTCCCTTGGACATCTACAGAAACATTTTCATATGAAAGGTGTGTGCGCGCTTGTGCCTTCTCTAAATTTTGGGGATAGATAAAATGGCGATCGTGGTCTAGAAACGACCGAATGTGAAGGATATTTTCGGGGTCGTTAATGCCATGCTGCCTCAAGGAAGCCACCATTTCCTCCGGGTCGCCTATATCTCCTTTGAGAACTAGATGGGGGATACCTGCCAGGGTGCGTGCTGTCGCAGTTATTGACGCTTCGTTATAGTCCACCCCGATCGCGCGCAGAGGATACAGATCTAGCACTTTACCTCTGGCGGACTTCGACCGTATGGTTTCGTAGACCCGCTTTAAAAGCGTTCCATCCCCGCACCCCATATCGACAATGTAGTTCGGCTGCTCTTCATAAGGCAGCCGATTGAAAATAGAGAGGATGATATTCTCTAGATCAGCAAAATACTTCTCGTGCTGAAATCCACTGGCTACCACGTTCAGGGTGCGATCAACGTGGGTTTCGTGACCCGAAGCATCTCTGGAAAACACAGACTGACCGTCGCCAAACAGCAACTCTGGTATCCGAGATAACATGGGATTGAGCCACTCCCCGCTCTGAAGATGCGGGGAATCAGGCCAGGAATTAAAGTTAGCTTTTCGCTCGAAAAATAGCTATCTGGTTAACATTTCCTGACTCGGCCCTTGACCGCTCCAAGGGAGAATGAGACTGCCTACGTTCGGACGCGCCTAATTGTTCGCGGTTTGTTTGAAAATCCTTCCAAGCCTCGTGCAAGTAAGGCTCCGACCTCTCCCACTGTTCAACAGCGAGATGCAATAGAAGGACATCTTCCTCATTGACAAATCTACTCAAATAAGCACTCCATAGATCGCGGTGCATCGCAAATCCCGCTTGGTCAAAATGAACGCGCTCTGAAAGTTTTTTCTTGATGCGTTCACCTGTCAAATGAGTTTGCGACAGTGCCGTTTTTTGGGTAGAAAACTTTATGAATGACCCGCCAGCACTTTCAGCAAGAGCGAGCCAACTCGGATTGAACAAAACCAGGAGATTTAGCACTAATTGCCTTACCGTAGCGCTTCTGCCACGATCTCACCGATACATTTTCGGTTTTGATGTGCTTACCATGCCTCAAAATCTCGTTAACAATTCTACGGTTCTGAGACTTGGCATAAGCACTCTTACGGCGTTCTAATTCCCTCTTCTTCCTGGATATTTTTTGATAGGTTTTAGACTTTTTCCATTGTTGTTTTCCTTTCTTGTGCTTACCTTTTTTAACAACAGATTTGCGTCCGGCACTGGCAGTAAAGTCAGTTTCATAGTTTTGAGGGTTTGAGCAACGTTGAGAACGTTGCATCTGACGCTGTAAGGTAATAATATCCCGCTCGTAAGTTGGTACTTTATCCGCGAATGGGAGTATTCCAGCTTTGTTATCGCCGACGAAGGCAATATTTGAAATATTAAGGTCTAAACCAATCACTCCATCAGCCACATAGTTTTTCTGTTTTTGATATGGCAATCCTGAGTTAATTAGCTGAACGTACCATCGTCGCTTACCGTTCAACTCCCGCCACAGCAGACGAACGTATTTGACTGGGGAATTTAAACCATGTTGAATTACAGGGTTGTCCTCGTCGATGAGCGGCAACAGTTTTAATTTACCCCAAACCAACTGGTTATCTTTCCACCTGACGCCTTGCTTGTTAGTTTTGCCTTCAATGCTTCTAAATCTAGTCGGTACTTTATAACGGACATTCTTGGCTCTGCTAAACAAAACTTTTTCGCTAGCTCTAAAAGCTCTGGTGGCTAAGGTTTGTTGGGTATTGGAGTCAATTAGTTGAGCTATCCATTGGGAACGATTGCTAACTATTGTTGCATAAGCTTGAATGTCGTAATCGGAATATCTATAAGCTCTCCTTGCGGCGGTGAAGGCGTCGCTTCTCGCTTTTTTTGACTGGCGATCTATTTGTTTGGCTAATTGGTAAGTTTCACAGTTACGTACCAGGTTCATTCTTGCCATTGCTGAGTTGAGGCAGGCATTGTATAGTTGCCGTGCTGCTTGAAACCGAGATAGTAATTGCTTTTCTTGCAAGCTATCTGCAATCAATGGCAGTTCTGTTACGAATGTTGATGTCTTACTTTTAGCCAATTGTTGTCACCTCCAATGAATTGATTCTGAAATTGTATACTATACTCTCAATTCTAAAGCTAACATTAATTAAGCTTAATATTGACTGCGGTTAAAACCGCTCGTGTCGATTTTCCGCCCCGCAATGAATTGACGGGGCTACCAATCTCCCGAATTTTTTAGGTGTAGGAAGCTGTGATTCCGGTAATCAAGGCTCGGTCTGCTATAAATCGACCGACATCAGTGAGGCCGCAATGACCTTCTTTCTGATGTGCCCACCCTTTGCTCTCAAACAGTTGCCACAACTCCTGGCGCACGGGAGCGCTCAATTCTGAGAACAAGCGCCTACCTTCGTTTTCCACAAGTACAGCCAACTTGTGGAGCGCAAGCAAAATAGGGATGACCAGCATCCCATCTAAGAAATCTACTATCATTGGGTCTTCAACATTCCACCGCTGGCTGGAACGCTCGATCCAATCTTTGAGAAGAGCTGGCTGCTGCTCTCCCTTTAGGTAAGACTCTACAGGCAGGCGATACAAGGAAAGGATGTCTTCTGGGATCTTTTTGTGAAGCTCGGCCTCATATGTTAGAGAATACTGTCCGGCCTCATTTCGTGAGAGCCAATTGAGCGATCGCATCATCCTCAAAGCCACTTGGAGGTGTCCGCTATTTGCCCCCAGGCGCTCGGTGATTTGTTCTAAATTCAGCGAACCCTGATGCTGTAGGAGTTCAAAAAGACCTTTTTGTTTACAAGCCAGAATTACTGGAACAGCTACAAAACCGTGAGCGTAACGATTGATTTTTTCTAACATAAAGGCAGGATAAATTCACGGTTCTGCACGAGAAGCATGACCGTAATCAGAAAGGCAAGGCGCTGGTAGCAACAGCGTATTATAATACTAAATCCGGGTTAACTATCCCCTTTTTACGGAAGCGCCTAGAAGTCATAGATGCGATAGCGGGTTCTAGAAGAGTAGAACGCCAAGAAGAATAAGAGGATTAAGAGGATAGAGAATAAAGGAGGTAATCAACCCGGATTTGGTATAGCTGCATTATCTTACCATGATTAGCCGCTCTGTCAAACAATCTCAAATCTACCTATGAGACTTGTGTCGGCTGGACTTCCTGCTTCCACCTTGGGAGTCGGCGAAAACAGTCAAGAGGCGTAACTTCGGGAGCAGCTCTCCCTACTCGCTCTCCCATTGAGCGCTGCATTCAAGTCTCTATCTCCCTTCCAACCACATTTTTCACAGTGAAAAATCCGCTCATACAGAGATAAAGACTGTTTCACTTCACCACAACAATGACAAGTTGTAGAACTCGGAAACCAGCGGGAAACGATCAAAAGGAGTGACCCGTACAGTTGGCACTTGTAGTCTAACTGTCGAAAAAATTCATAAAAACTCCCATCGGCAATAGCTAGAGCGCGCCTTGCGATTAGCTAACATGCCGCTGACACAAAACTGCAGCCCCTTTGAAGCCTTTGAGCGGCTTTACCTCTGGATGCTTCTCACCGCATTGTGCTTGCTACAGAGCATAACCCATAACTTGGCGGATATCTGGTTTCCATATGCCAGTTTTAGCATATTTGAATGAGAACAAGCGCCAACAACCCATGTTCTCATCCAGTTTAAACAAGCATCAATTAGGTAAAACTTCGCCCAGTGCTGACAAGAGTCGGTCAACACTTTCTGGACTACTGTTATAACCCATCAAACCAATCCGCCAAACTTTACCAGCAAGTTCGCCCAATCCTCCCCCAATTTCAATGTTGTATTCATTCAGCAAGCGGCGTTGAATTGCTTTACCATCCACACCATCTGGAATGCGAACCGTCGTGAGAGTTGGTAGGCGGAATTGTGGCTCGACGTGCAAACTAAGTCCAAAATCTTCTAATTTCTGCCACAGATATTCGGCGTTCTTTTGATGGCGAGTCCAGCAGTTTTCTACTCCTTCTTGGGCAACCAAACGCAATGCTTCCCGCAAAGCGTAGTATAGATTGATCGGGGCGGTGTGGTGATAGATGCGTTCGCTACCCCAATACTTACCCAACAAATTCATATCCAAATACCAATTCGCCACTTTGTCGCGGCGTCGCTGCAATTTTTCCATCCCACGGGAACCGATTGTAAATGGCGAAGCTCCCGGCGGACAACCTAACCCTTTTTGGCTACAGCTATAAGCGAGGTCAACTTTCCATTCATCCAAAAATAACGGCACGCCACCCAAACTGGTTACGGTATCTACTAATAACAGACAGTCAAATTCGCGACAAAGGTCGCCCAGGCCTTCTAACGGTTGACGCGCCCCCGTTGATGTCTCGGCATGGACTAACGCCAGAATCGCCGGACGATAAGTTTCTACAGCTGTTCGCAGTTCCTCCAGGGAGAAAACTTCCCCCCAGGGTTTGGTAATCTTTTGCACATCAGCACCATAGCGTCCCGCCATATCAACCAAGCGGTTACCGAAGTAACCAGCGACACCTACCAGCACCACATCACCGGGTGAGGTGGCGTTAGCAATCGTTGCTTCCATCGCCGCCGTCCCCGTGCCGCTGACAGCAATCGTCAGGGGATTTTCTGTCTGCCAAACATAGCGCAGCAGTGCCTGAATTTCGTCCATCAGCGCCAGAAATGCTGGGTCGAGATGCCCCACAGGGGAGGTACTCATCGCCTGGAGAACGGCGGGATGAGCATTCGAGGGACCAGGACCAAGTAGCAGACGATGCGGTATTGCCAACGGATTCAGTTGCAGTCGCCCAGCGTTGTTAATCGAAGATGTTAGAGTCATTATTTGTTCAAAGATTATGCAGTAACTAAAAGTTTAAAGCTTAACAGGGTGCAAGCAACGCGCTTTAATTTTTTTATCTATCTTATGGAATATGAAAACTCAAGTATATTTTCTGCTTTAGCCTTGACTTTTGATAGAAGTAATATCATGTCCGCGAGAGATCGGTAGTGTATGGATGACTAATTGCCAGCTGGCAAGCTTGCTAATTGCCCATTGCCAGAGTTCTGACATTTTGTCATGTACCCATAAGCTTTTTCAAAATCTTCTAACTGCTTTACTAGAGCGGGAACTAAAGATTCAAACTTGTCCGGTACTTGGCTCGTAGAAGCCTCGCTAAAATGTCATCGATTCCGGCTAGTTTCATATCATGTCCAGTAGCAACGGTTGTGTAACTGCTAATAGCTAATCCTAAATAAAAAAGAAACAGTCAATAATTACTGAGCAGCTGTGGAGGCAATTAGCAATTAGCAATTAGCAAGAGCGCAATTAGCTATCCATACACTACCGATCTCTCGCGGACATGATAAGCTGATGTGCCTTCAAGTTGCATAATGCAGATTGCCCCAAAGACGCACCGGACGGGGAGATGGGGAGACGCGGTGATGCAATTTCAATGACGATTAGCTTATCAGAGACAAAAGCAAGTTCTTAAACTGATGCGCTCGCGGAAGTTGACCCGCTTGGGGTAACTTCCGTTTAGCTGTTTGGCTAGCGATCGCAATACCTACTACTAAGCTGAATTTTTCAACATATCTTGACGCACCGGAATCTCAATTACAAACTCGGTTCCATCACCAGGTGCCGAGTTACAAGAGAGCTTACCACCATGTTTGTCAGTCACAATTTGGTAGCTAATGGAAAGAGCTAATCCAGAGCCTTTTCCTCCAGATTTGGTGATAAAAAATGGCTCGAATAGGTGAGAGCGTACCTCCTCGGTCATTCCGGAACCATTATCTGCAATATAAATCCCTACCCAGTCTTTATTGATAACTGAGGTAGAAATGCGAATTAGACTTTGATTCGCTTTGATGTCTTCTAGCGATCGCCGCTTTTTGTATTCTTCTAAATTATTGATTACATTCGAAAACAAATTCATAAACACTTGATTCAATTGACCAGGATAGCACTCGACGAGGGGCAATTTACCATAATCTTTGACGACTTGAATGCCGGTACTTTCCAGTGAAGGTTTCAAGCGGTTTTGCAAAAGCATCAAGGTACTGTCAATTCCCTCATGAATATTGACCGCTTTGACCTCGGCTTCATCTATCCGAGAGAAGTTGCGTAATGAGGTGACGATTTCGCGAATCCGATCCGTTCCGACCTGCATTGATTGCAACAAACGGGGCAGATCTTCAAACAAAAATCCCAGGTCTGTTTTCCGCAAAAATGCCTGAATTTCTGGCGCAGGGTCTTGATAGTATTGTCGATAAAGCCGCAAGCATTTGAGTAAGTATTGAGTATATTCATGGGCATTTTCGAGGTGGCCGTAGATAAAGTTAACGGGGTTACTAATTTCCGGCGCCAGACCCGCAACAAGTTGACCCAAACTTGCCATCTTCTCAGACTGAACGATCTGAAACTGAGCTTTTTGCAAGTCGTTTAACCTGTGTGCTAACTTTTCGGTTTGTTCGCGGGTTTGACTCAATAAATTGGCTTGCCTTAGTGCAACGCTTAGTTGTGTCGCCACTTGAGTGACGAATTCTAGTTGCGCGTCTTCCCAATTCCGAGGATAGCTGCATTGATGAACGCACAAAAGTCCCCACAAGCGATCGCCTTCCATCAGAGGTACGACGATCTGCGCCTGGATTTGGAAACGCTCTAGGGATTTTTGATAGCATTCCTGGAACCAGGCTTTTTTAATATTGGAGACAGCTGGCAGTCGTCCTTGAGCATATTGAGGCGCGTAATCTTCGCCAAAGCAATGATCTTCTAGCTTAAAGCCTAACGCGGATTCAAACTCTGGCAACACATCTTCGGCAATAAATTCACCGCTGCAAAAGTTCGTATTCCTGTGAAAGCGGAAGACGCCAACTCGGTCAGCTTTGAGATGCGCCGCACTTCCTGTGCAGTCGTTTTGAAAATTGTTTCCAAATCGAGGGATTCGCGAATTTTTGCCACCACATCAAACAGAATTTGACGCTGTGACGCCGATTGATGCAACTCTTCTGCCCGATTTTGGGTATTAGACAGTAATTCTGAACTTTGAATTGCTACCCCCAGTTGACTTGCAACTTGGCCTAAAAACTCGACTTCGACGGTATCCCATTGACGCGGACCCGAATGTTGGTAAGCTGCTAGCAGTCCCCATAAATCGCGCCCGACAAAAATTGGGGTCAAAGCATAGGCACGGATCTTAAATTGCTCTAAAATATCCAAGTGACAGCGCGTATGTCCTGCCTTGTAGATATCAGGAACCGAGAAGTTCTCGTTGTTGCGATAGCGACCGCCTTTGGTTTCTTGCAGGTGGGTATCTTCCCAAACTAAGTTTTTCCCAAAGGGATTGGTAACCATCCATTCAATCTCAGGGATGCCATAGTGGCTGATAAATTCGCCACTCCAGTCTTTGTTAAAGCGATAGACAGCGACTCGTTCGACTTTCAAAAGCTTGCAGACTTCTTGGCAAGTGGTTTGTAGGATTAAGTTAGTATCTAAAGACGAGCGAATCTTGCCCACAACTTCGGTTAGTGTGCGCTGTCTGGCGTACGCATCCCTAAATGCGATCGCTTGTTGTTTCGATTGTTCCAACAGTTCCGCCTGTTGGATCGCAACGCCAAGTTGTGCGCCAACTTGAGAGAGAAATTCCACTTCGTATTCCAGCCACTGACGCGGACCTGAATGTTGGTAAGCTGCTAAAAGTCCCCACAAGTTTTGTCCGGTAAAAATCGGCACTAGGGCATAAGCTCGAATCTTAAATTGCTCCAAAATATCCAGGTGACAGCGCGTATGACCCATCTTGTAGATGTCCGTTACCGCAAATGTCTCGTTGTTACGGTAGCGTCCGCCTTTGGTTTGTTGCAGGTGGGTATCTTCCCACACTAGATTGCGTCCAAACAAAGTCGCGCTTTGCCATTGGGCATCAACCATGCCATATTGGCTAATAAACTCGCCGCTCCAGTCTTGATTAAAGCGGTAAATTGCCGCTCTTTCTAGTTTCAGCAGCTGGCAAAGTTCTCTACAGGTGGTATCGAAGATCAGTTTTGCAGCGAGGGATAAGCGAATATTACCCACCACTTCGGTTAAAGCGCGCTGTCGTGCCACGGCATCTTGCAGTTCGGTGGTTCGCTGTTTCGCTTGAGAGAGAACTTCCGCTTGTTGCATCGCCACGCCGATATGAATCGCAGCGTGGAACAGAAATTCTATTTCATCAGTGTACCAGGGACGCGGTGCGGAATGCTGGTAACCGGCAAGTAGCCCCCACAACTTATTGCCAACAAAAATTGGCGCGATCGCATAGGCACGAATGTTAAACTGTTCCAACACCTCTATATGACAGCGCGTATGACCCGCTTTGTAGATATCGGCAACAGCAAACGGTTCATTCTGGCGATATCTTCCCCCTTGGGTTTCTTGCAAATGACTATCTGCCCAAACTAAATTCTGTCCAAACGCACTCAAGCTATCCCAAGGCGGAATAGCAAAGCCAAAACGATTGATAAAGCTGCCTGAGAAGTCTTCGTTAAAGCGATAAATCGCCACGCGCGAGATCCCAAGTAACCGACAAATATCTTGGCAGGTGGTCGAACACAGCGCTTCTAACTCTACCGATGCACGAATTTTACCAATAATCCTAGTTAGGAGCTTCTGATATTGAACTGTACGCTGTAGCTGCTCTTGGCACGTTTGCGGGTCGAAATTGTAAAGATTCGCTGACATGGAACCAGAGAAAATTGCGAAAAATGTGATTGCTTACTTTAGAATTCCCGCAATGGTTCGACCACAAACAGTTCGTTCAAATTATTCTTGAAATAGAATAAAAGTTACAACCAACAGCTGATGGAAAATGGAAAAAATTGGTATATTGTCAAGCGCCCGGAGGGACATTGTGAAATTCTGCCCAGCGCGCAAGTGGAAGAAAAAGAAGACCCCAGTATTGTAGAACGCTGGGGGCCGATTGGTTCTCAAACTGATGCGATCGCGCGTCGCATCGGACTCATCCGCTCTGGAAAGTGCAAACCCCAATAAAGAATTGCAGATTGCAGATTTAAGATGGCAAATTTAAAATCTGCAATCTGCAATCTCAAATCTCAAATTACCGGGATGCTGCCGAATTCCCGCCACCGCTGTTGCGGCGGGCGATTTGTTGCTGCAACACTTCAATCCCTTTGGCGTATTGGGGATCTTTCGCGGTGCCGATTTCGTCGCGGTTTTTGCTCAACTCTTGCCGTTGAGCATCCGAGAGTTCGATTACCACATCGGGGGCAATACCGGCGTGGTTGATATCGCGACCGCTGGGGGTGAAGTACTTAGCAATTGTGACAGCGAGTCCGGAACCGTCACCCAGTCCGCGCACTGATTGTACCAAACCTTTACCAAAGGTTTTGGTTCCGACTAAGACGGCGCGCTTGTTATCTTGCAGCGCGCCGGATAGAATTTCGCTAGCACTGGCAGAACCGCCGTCTACTAGGACTACGAGGGGTTTATCGGTGAGTTGACGGTTGTTGGCTTTTTCGCGAGAATTCACACCTTGCCGATCCACCGTCGAGACAATGCCCCCATCTTTAATCCACATCCGGGCAATATCCACACTGGCATAAAGCAGACCGCCTGGGTTAGACCGCAAATCTAGAACGTATCCGGTAACACCCTGCTTTTCTAAATCCTGAATCGCCGCCCGCATTTCTGCTGCCGCGTTGGCGCTAAACTGGTTCAGACGAATGTAACCTGTCTTTTGGCCTGGAATATCTTGCTTGACCGAGAAGCGTACCGGATGGATTTCGATTCTTTCCCGTTTGAGCTTAAATACCTTTTCCGCAGCGCCGCGCTTAATCGTCAAGGTCACTTCCGTACCCGCCTGACCCCGGATTAAAGCAACCGCATCGTTGACATCCATGTCCTGGGTACTCTTGCCATCGATCTTAGTAATGATATCCTTGGCAAGAACGCCCGCCTTAGCCGCTGGCGTCCCTTCAATCGGGGCGATCACGACCAGCTTTTTGGTTTCTTCATCTAATGCCAGTTGAATCCCCACCCCCGTCAGTTCCCCGGAGGTTTCCACTTGCATGTTCTTGAACTCTTCCGGGTCCATGAACCGGGTGTAGGGATCCCGCAGCTTCTCCAGCATTTCCCGGACTGCCTTATAAGCATCCTGCTTATTGGCATAATTCCGACTCAGATATTCTTGGCGAACTGCCTTCCAATCAACCTGGTTGAACGTGCCATCAACGTAGTTGCGGTCTACGATCTGCCATACTTCATCGATCAGTTCTTTGGGACTATCGCTGAAGAAAGCTTGACTTTGAGACAGATAAATACCCGCGTTGGTTACGGCGACAGTAGATAGTACTGCTGCTGTCGCGCCTAATACAAGCCCGCGTTTTGTTATTTCCATCATGAATACTGAGCCGGAGGAGAATAATAGAAGTCTGAGTAAGCCCAATGTAGCATAGGCTTTTAGCTGAAGGATGCAGCAAGTATTATTAATGCTGCTCCTTCAATTTTAATCGCAACAACAGTTTATGGATCTACCCAGCGTCCGTCAGCTTTAATTAAATTAATTAACTCAAGGACGCCTTTATCCTCTGGAACTTTTTTGATTTCTTCCCGACCTCGATAGAGAGAAATAAATCCTGGCTGTTTGCCGACGTAACCATAATCTGCATCCGCCATTTCGCCTGGGCCATTGACAATGCAACCCATTACTGCTATGTCCAAACCAGTTAAATGTTTGGTGGCTTCGCGAACTTTGTGCAGCACTTCTTCTAGGTTAAACAAGGTGCGACCGCAAGAAGGACAAGCGACATATTCCACCATTGTTTTCCGCAGTCCCAACGCTTGCAGGATGCTGTAGCAAACAGGGATTTCTTTTTCTGGTGCTTCGGTTAAAGATACCCGAATCGTATCGCCGATGCCTTCTGCTAGCAAAGTGCCAATTCCAGCGGTAGATTTAATTCTGCCGTACTCGCCATCACCCGCTTCAGTCACCCCCAAATGCAGGGGATAATCCATACCTAGCTCATCCATTCGCTGTGCCATTAAGCGATAGGCAGCTACCATCACGGGGACGCGGGAAGCTTTGAGGGAAATGACCAAGTTTTGATAGTCGAGGGATTCGCAAATCCGGAGAAATTCTAGGGCAGATTGCACCATTCCTTCCGGAGTATCGCCGTAGGTAAACAGCATTCTTTCTGCTAAAGAACCGTGGTTTACCCCAATTCGCATTGCCTTGCCTTGTTCCTTGAGGGAAAGTACTAAAGGTTTCAAAGTTTCGCGGATTTTTTCGCCTATTTCGTCGAATTCGGCTTGGGTGTATTCGGTGCGAGTTGGTTTGGGTTTTTCAAATACGTATAACCCAGGATTAATTCGCACCTTATCCACGTGTTTGGCAACTTCCAAAGCGATTTTCATCCCATTGTGATGCACGTCGGCAACGAGGGGGACTTGTTGGTAAGTTTGCAGCAGTTTTTGCTTAATTTCCCCTACTGCTTGGGCGTGGGCGATACTGGGGACGGTAACGCGGACAATTTCGCAGCCAATCTCGTGCAGGCGACGAATCGCTGCAACGGAACCATCGATATCGAGAGTATCTTCGTTAATCATCGACTGCACCACCACGGGGTAACCGCCGCCGATGGTGATATTCGCCACCTTGACGGGACGGGTTTTGCGCCGCTGGATATTGCCGTCAGTGGACATTTGGCTGTAAGCAGGTTTGGACGTGGTTGGTAGGGGCAGAGTTTGCATAGATAATGTTTTCTTTACTTTTTGCGTTCCTCTCTCTGTTTTAAAAGCGTGCCACAGAAGTGGGCAATTTTGGCTGATGGGGAACAAGAAGCAGGTGTGCGGGTGTGCGGGTGTGCAGGTGAGAGAGGGAATATTGGTAATAATTAGCAGTAGGTTGGGTTGAGGGACGAAACCCAACCCGATAGTGAGGAACCCGGTTGTTTTAACGATTGCTGTACAAAAATTGACTAAGTGTAGTTGGCGAGAGACGATGCCGCTTAGCTTATGTAATGATAGAAACTAGATTTTTTTGCTTGAGTAACTATGTCGGAAGATGTTATTTGGATTGTTACTTATAAAACTCCTGTGTCAGTGACTGCCGATGGAGGACGGAGTGGGCAGAATAAAGGTAATCCTTTCGATGAAGATGAACCAGTAGATGACTGGGATGAATGGGGAAAGCAACGGGTTCCGGTAAAGGCAGAGAAACTTCAAGCAGAAATGGCTGCTTTTCTGTTAGTAATTGGGCAAGTATTTAACCACGCCGAACAACAAGCGATGCAATCAGCCGATGGCTCTTCGAAGATGCAATTAGACGAGATTGAGCTATCGGTGGAAGTTAACGGAGAAGGGCAAGTCAGTTTGTTGGGGACTGGCGGTAAAGTGGGTGGAAAGGGTGCCATTACGCTGAGGTTTAAACGGTCGGAATTGCAGTAAAATGGCAAGAAATCAAGCAATTGTAATCGGAATTAACCAATATAACCCGAACAATCTGACCCCTTTGAATTACGCCAAGCGCGATGCTGAGTTGGTGCGGGATTTTTTCGAGCAAGAAGCGGGGTTTGAGAAGGTCTATTTCTTTTCGGATGATGCTGCTGAGATTAACTTGCGTCCGGGGGTCACCATTCCGTCCCAGCCAACTTTGGGAAATCTGGAATCTTTTTTGCTTGACTACTTTGAAAAACCCCGTTTAAAGGCTGGAGATAATTTCTGGTTTTTCTTTGCGGGGCATGGGTTGCGTTATGCTGACCGAGATTATTTGATGCCGTGTGATGCGAATCCCAGAAATGTAGAACGGACGGCAATTCCGGTTAGTTACGTGACGGAACGGCTGCGGCGGTGTGGGGCAGATAATGTGGTGCTGATTCTGGATTCTTGTCGCAATATTGGCGGGAGAGGGTTGGGAATTGGCGGCGAACATCAGCAAGGGGTGGTGACGATTTTTTCTGGCAGTCCTAGCGAGATTTCTTATGAGATTGATAAGTTACAGCAGGGGGCGTTTACACATACTTTGTTAGAGGCTTTGCGGATTCAGGGTGAGGGAAATTGTGCAACGGTTGAGCGGTTGTATCAGTATTTGTCTTATCGAGTGCCGGAATTGAATCGTCAGCATAATAAGCCTCGGCAAACGCCTTATATTATTGCGGAACCTGCGACGAAGTATCACCTGATTCTGTTACCTAAGTATGCAACGTTGAGGGATATTGAAACCTTGAAGCTTGATGCTTGTAAGGCAGAACTGGAGGGAGATTTGGAACTGGCAAAGCAGCTATGGATTAGAGTCAATATAGCTGCTTCTGGTTCGGATATGGATGCAATCTTGGCATTTCAAAGAATTGCTCAGCGGGTAGGACATGAGGTAGTTTCTCAACCCAGTTCTGACAGTCAAGTTCGTGGCGGGAGATCCCCCCAGCCCCCCTTACAAAAGGGGGCTAAGAGTGAAGCTAAGCCAAATGATGAGGGGGTTAAACTTGTCTCAGCGGTGGGGATGGATTATGGAAAATTGCGGGATTTATTAGCAGCAGGAAAATGGCAAGAGGCGGATGAGGAAACGGCAAGGGTAATGCTAAAAGTAGCGGGGCGAGAAAAAGAGGGCTGGCTTGATACCTACAGCATCGAAAATTTTCCCTGCGAAGACTTACGCACGATTGACCAACTCTGGGTAAAATACAGCAATGGGTACTTCGGCTTTAGCGTGCAGAAGCGCATTTGGCTAGAAGTCGGCGGCAAGCTGGGTGAGTACGATACTGAAGTCTGGGAAAAGTTCGGCGATCGCGTTGGGTGGCGTGTGAATGACAAATGGCTATACTACTCTGAGCTAACCTTCTCCCCGAATGCCCCTGGGGGGCATCTCCCTTGGATGGGGCGTGGGTTGGGGTTGGGTTGGGGGGTGTGGGTTTCGGGCGTTGTGTGGCTTTCGTGGGCAGTTGGGGATCTCTTCTCTCGCGCAGAGACTTGTAAAGTGTAACATATAAGCGTCACAGCTTTTGGTAAAGATTTGCAAACAGAAGACTTTCCCACGCAAAATCTTCATTTCAGCTTTCCGTTACCTGGCACTGGCGAGAAAACTGGAGCAGAGCGACTTCTGGGTTATAGGAGTTAGCCAGGACAAATTTTTCTGCCGCCGCGTTAATTTCTGGATCGGAAGTATCCAAGGGTGCCCAAGGGAAGGTAATTTGACCAGGGGATTTTTTACTCTTGCCTTTTTTTATCTTCATTCCTGCTAACAGGCGACTCCCCCAGTGGTTTTTCGACTCTGGTTTAGGCTTTGGGCGATAATTTTTGCAGAATTTGCGGTATTTGGCAGCGCATTCATCCAAAGTCTTACCCAGTTGCAAAAAGGCGGGATGCCTGGAAGCGAGAAACCGGGTTTCTTCAAGCAACCCGGTTTCTGACTATACCCAAGACTAGAAAAAGTATAATGTGCCAAAATCGGTATCAATAAACGCTTCGGTCAGCCAAATCCATTACGCCACTTATGATGTTGAGAAAAATACTGGGTGGGCGGTATAAAATTATGAGCCACTTGGGAGGAGGGGGTTTCGGTACTACCTTCCTAGCTGAGGATAGGCATTTACCTGGTAATCCTCAGTGCGTTGTTAAACAACTGAAGCCTAAAACTACCGATATTTTATCAGCTTTGCAAGCAGCAAGGCGTTTGTTCGACCGGGAAGCTGAAGTTTTATACCAGTTAGGAAACCACGCTCAAATCCCTCGACTTTTTGCCCACTTTGAGGAAGATCGAGAGTTTTATTTAGTGCAAGAGTTGATTGAAGGACATGAACTGAGGCAGGAACTACAAGCAGGTCAGCAGTTAAATGAAGACCAGGTTATTTTCATATTACGGGACATTCTGGAAGTATTAACCTTCGTTCATCAACAGAATGTAATTCATCGGGATATTAAACCTGCTAATTTAATCCGGCGTAGGCAAGGTGGAAAGTTAGTTCTGATTGATTTTGGGGCTGTCAAACAAATTAGAACTCAAGTGATTGATGCTTCAGGTTATACAAGTTTGACAGTAGCAATTGGCTCACCTGGCTATATGCCAAACGAACAGATGGCAGGAAAGCCACGCTTTAGCAGCGACATTTATGCAGTGGGAGTACTGGGTATCCAAGCGCTTACAGGGTTAAATCCCAGGCGATTACCAGAAGATGCTATCAGCTCTGAAATTGTCTGGCGCGACCAAGCACAAGTTAGCTCTAAGTTTGCAGACATTCTAGATCGAATGGTACGCTATGACTTTCGTCAGCGTTACCAATCAGCGGCTGAAGTATTGGCAGTTCTCAATTCTTTAAAACCAGGATGCTTGACTCCAACAATTGCGATACCTGTAACAACCCAAAAGTCCAACAGTGAATTACTAATATCTGAAACAGTTGCTCCTGATGACCTCAGTTCTGAGCGGGGAGTAGATTACACTCGGCTGCGGGATTTATTAGCAGCAGAAAAATGGCAAGAGGCAGACCGAGAAACTACTGCGATTATGCTAAGGATATCTGGTCGAGTAGCAAAAGATTGGTTGAGAGAACAAGACATAGCAAAATTTCCATGTACGGACTTACTTGCCATCGACCAGCTTTGGGTTAAATACAGCAAAGGGCTTTTTGGCTTCAGCATCCAAACGCGCATCTGGGAGAGTCTCGGCGGTACTTGGAACGCAGATACTCACATCTGCTTCCGTTTTTGTAGGCGCATTGGGTGGATTAAGGGAGTTGACGACATTGTTCCTTCTAGTGACAACCTCACCTTCAACACTACAGCTCCAGTTGGTCACTTGCCGGGAGGAATGTTGGACTGGTTGTGGGGTAATTTTAGGGCTGCACGGGATATATGGTGGAATATTATTTCTGTTCTGGCATCAAAATTTGAACAATGCCAAAACAATTTCAAACCTATTGAAGCGGTAAGCTTTCCTCAGCAAAGCTCTATCAAGAGTCGAATAGAGGTTATTGAAGGCGATATTGTTCAGCAACAGGTGGATGCAATTGTTAATCCTACCGATATATACTTTTCTGGTGGTGGTGGTGTAGACCGTGCAATTCACCGTGCTGCTGGGTCTAAGCTAAGAGAGGCATGTCGGCAGCTAGGCGGCGGCGCTACGGGTGAAGCAGTAATTACCAATGGTTATAATCTCTCAGCACGATGGGTGATTCACACAGTTGGTCCCATCTGGCAAGGTGGCAGTTATCAAGAGGATCGCAACTTGGCGAGATGCTATCGCAACTGCTTAGCTCTGGCAGAAGAATACCATATACTAACAATTGCTTTTCCAGCAATCAGCACAGGAGCGTTTGGTTTTCCAATTGAAAGGGCATCTAAAATTGCTGTTAGAGAAGTTAAGTTTTTCCTGGAAAGATATAACTCGATTGAAAAGGTTATATTTGTTTGCCGAGGCCAGATGGCTTATGACTGTTACTTAAATGCTGTTGAGACAATCCTATAACAGAATATCCCTATGCCAGAATGATGATAGCGATCGCACTGAAATTATGCATTCAACCCCAAAGTCCGCCCGGAAATCAATTTCCACAGCTATAGTTCAAGTCGATTAAAATAAACTGAAATTATGCATTCAACCCCAAAGTCCGCCCGGAAATCAATTTCCACAGCTATAGTTCAAGTCGATTAAAATAAACTGAAATTATGCATTCAGTCCACAAAGCGTGGACTTCAGCTATTAGCCCGGAGGTTTAAACCCCGCACCGGGTGAAATGATAGAGAGAAGAGGCAAATTAAGGAAGCAATAGTTATCGGGTAGGGACACGGCAACCGAAATATCTCGGATTATCCAACAATATTGTTGATGCCGTGTCCCTACAGTTGCGATATGGGTGATGGAATTGGCCTGCGATCGCATACAATAAAGTTATCCCACCAGGAATGATAGATTTTTTGAATTGTTATAAAATGATAAGTTGTAATTCATCATAACATATCGGGCATTTTGAAATAATTGGGGACATTACTAATGTGGAAGCGATCGCAATTAACAAATCGATTCGGGAGGTGGCACGTTTGTGAAAATTTTATGGTGCTAGAGGCTGGAAAAAGCTAAAAGGAATAGCAACTATTCGCCTTGGAGATGGGACAATTTGCCAGGCTGAGTTACATTGGTATGAAGCCCAGGGAATTGGTAAAAAGGAAATCAAAATTAAACGCATTTTGTAGGAGTAGTCATGAATATGCCCAATTTATCAACACAATTTGTATTGTGCGTTAAAAACGATAACTATACAGCCTCATTGGAAGTGCGAAAAGTGTATCGGGTGATTCCCGACAGTCGCGCCGCTGAACATCAATTAATCCGAGTCATTGATGAATCAGAAGAAGATTATCTGTATCCATCTGACTATTTTGTGCCAGCCAATTGAGTTGCCGAAGGCGGCAGAAACAGCTTTTTCAGCAATTAACTAACTGAATTACTTGAGGCACGATTGTTGGCAGGGACACGCCAATCTGAAGATTTTGGATGATGGAACAATATTGTTGATGCCGTGTCCAATCAGCAGCGATATACCTCCCTTCCGCACTCGCGGAAAGCATTTCTTAACCTGTTGCGATCGCAACACCTTCCCACCCAGAACCCCGACTTCTCTAAAGGTCGGGGTTCTAGCTTTTGAAATTTAATTCAATCTGAAATCTCAAATCTGAAATCTGAAATTAGACAGAAACATCGTGTAAACAAGAAAATTTATCCGGGGGCAAAGATGTTATATCCAAATGCTTCAGCAAAACGGATAAGATTTTACGCGCTGAGATTGGCTTGGCTATAAAATCACTGGCTCCTACCATTTTAGCACGAACGCGGTCAACAATGCTATCGCTGCCGGTGAGAATAACTATGGGGGTAGTTTTGAAGTGTTCAATTCGGCGAATTTGGCTGCAAATTTCATAGCCGTTAGCAATGGGCATTACTAAATCTAAAAAAATGAAATCAGGCTTATATTGCAGCAGCATCAGTACAGCTTGTACAGAATCTGGGATACTCACAAATCCATACCTGGCTTTGGTGAGAATATCTGCCATCATGCTGCATTCTTGTACGCTATCTTCCACACAAGCAACTAAAGGTCTGACTAATTTTGCCTCGGTATTGAATGATGCATGAGAAATATTTTGAGCAGGCGGGGTTTGGAAGACGCGGGGTTTGAGAGAATGGGTTTGTATGTGAGTTGCTTGTGCTTTCAAAATCCCGCTGGTTTCCTCCTCCTGTGCAATGGGTGCGATTCTTTGGGGAAAGTCGGGAATTTTGATCGCGCCCATAATTTGTCTGCGGATATAGGGAACTAGCGCGCGCGTCACCACCAGCAAGTCTTGGTTCACCCGAACTGCTAAATCTCGAAACGTGCTTTTTCCATCAATTAATTGGACCAAGGTGTTGTAAACCCCACGAGAAGTCATCTGATGCAATGTCTCTGCTTGCAGCAGGGTTGGCGCTATGTTAGGAGATAGTTTCCCTAACCCAGAATTGCGCCAGATTGCCCAACTTTGCTGTGCCGCCTCTAGTGCTTTGTCTGGGTTGATCGGGGTGAGCGAAGCATCTAAAATATCTTGGGTATCGCTAATCAAAATTAACCGCTCTGTTTCGGCGTGCTGAAGAATATCAAACAATACTTCTGTTATAGTACTTTTGAGCGTAGCAACAGCTTGTTCTCCAGTAATATTCTGTCGCCTTACTAATACAGTTAAAGCCAGATACTCCCAGGTATATCTGGGCATATTGGCTTCGCTGAGGCGAATTTTATCCGGTTCTATCTGGGGACAATATTGTTTTAAATTCCGATGCCAGCGCCGCACCGGATGCTCTCCCCCTGCCGCCCAAACTAAGCGCCCCATGCAAAAATAAAGGCTCCAAGTTATTGCTGCGCGGATATCAAGCCTGCCTGTAAATCCCCTCTGGCTATAAGCTTGTAATTGAGCGGTCAGCGTTTCATTAGCTAAGTCATTGAGCATCATCCTGGTACGAGCAAGTAATTTTCACACAATTTTCACTTTTATCTTATATAGTTTTTTTTCAAAAACATATGATTAAAAATACTGAAAATCTGTGGTTGAATAAAATTATATTTTGGTAAGATTTACGCATTAACACGTATGATTGAGTATAAGATTTATACTTAAAACGGCTACCAACCCTGCATCGGGACAGACTCAACCCCAAAAGCCCCTCTTCCCTTGAAGATACTAGCCAACTTATCAGCTCCAAGAGACAATCTAACAACGCGATCGCACTCTTGTCATCTCTATTTTCAGGTTACATGAGGGGTGTTACCCCCCCAGCTGTATCCTGGAAGCGAAGGGTAAAAAAATATTTGGTAGCAGTTAAAACATCAGTTAAACTTAAGTTATTCACCAAAAGCTAAGCATCCTACTCAACTTGAGCGATAAACCTACTGTATTCAGAGGGTTCCCATCCCGATCTAAACTATGCCAAATCACGAAAAGCTACGCCAGCAGCTCTTACAACTAGACGGACGCGGGTATAAAGCTTACCAAGATATTCTTGGTAATTACAGATTTGGCGAGGATTTTGTCCTATGGTGCGATCGCATCCAAGGCGACCCGTTCGCATCGCCGAGCAATTTTCGCGTCCAGGTGTCTGGGAAGGTGGCAGGGTTTCCCCGCCAGCTTTACCGAACCAAAAGTCGAGAAATTGCCCTAAAAGACTATTTAACGCGCCAATTTGACAGTTTGGCGCGGCGGATTGGTCAAAGGCGGGGGACGGGGAACAGCGGGTTAATTGCGATCGCCAAAATCGGGCAAGAAGTATTAGAACGAACATCAATTCTGATTAACGATGAAATGGTTGAAGTGCGATTTGTGGTCGGGTTACCCGCAGGTGGAAGGCGTATTTTAGGAGAGCAAGCAGTGGAAATGCTGTTAGAAGATATTCCGCATTTAGTTGATAGAACCCTCAAATATTCTCACCTGGATGTTGAAGCAATTCAACGCCATGTAGAAACAATTGAAGATGCAGACTGTCTGCGGGAAAAATTAGTAGAAAAAAATTTAGTCGCCTTTATTCCCGATGGGGCAATTTTACCCCGACGCAGCGGGGTCGATGACAAACCTTTACAAGTAATGGTAGTTCGATTTAAATCGCCAGAGTCGTTAAAAGTTGAATTTAATTGTCCGAATCGAGGATTAATTTCTGGCATGGGAGTGCCAGCAGGGGTAACCTTAATTGTCGGGGGTGGATATCACGGGAAGTCTACCTTATTAAAAGCGATTGAATTGGGAGTTTATAACCACATCCCCGATGATGGACGCGAGTTTGTCGTCACCGCTTCGGCGGCGGTGAAAATTCGCGCCGAAGATGGGAGAAGTATTGCGAGTGTCGATATTTCTCCTTTTATCAATCATCTACCGCAAAATCGGTCTACAACGGATTTTTCCACAACTAATGCTAGCGGGAGTACTTCGCAAGCGGCAAATATTATCGAAGCATTGGAAGCGGGTGCGAAGGTGCTGCTGGTGGATGAAGATACCGCCGCGACGAATTTTATGATTCGGGATAAAAGAATGCAAGCACTGATTGCTAAAGAACAAGAACCGATTACGCCGTTTATCGATAAAGTGCGACAGTTATATGCAGATTACGGCGTCTCGACAATTTTGGTGATGGGGGGTAGCGGGGATTATTTTGCAGTCGCGGATACTGCGATCGCCATGCACAATTTTCAACCAGAAGATGTGACGGAAAAAGCAAAAGAAATCGCCCAACAATATACAGACACCCGCACTCCCGAAGGTGGGGAAAATTTTGGCAAGATTACGCCGCGAATTCCCCTACCAGAAAGTATCGATCCGAGTCGGGGACAAAGGCAAGTGCGCCTCAAAGTCCGCGATGTGGACGAGATGGTATTCGGGACGGAAGATATCGACTTATCGAGTATCGACCAAATTGTCGATACGGCGCAATTGAAAGCGATCGCACCAGCAATGGTATATGCCAGGCGGCGATATATTGACAAACGTCGTACAATCCCAGAAATTCTCGATTTGGTCATGGCGGATATCGCATCTGGGGGGTTGGATATTTTGACCCAGTTTCCCCAATGCGACTTGGCGATGTTCCGTCGCTTTGAGTTGGCGGCGGCGATCGATCGGTTGCGCAGTCTTAAGATCGTACAACCTCGATCCACCTAATCCCCAAGAGATTGCTTACACTCCCTCTCCCTCAAAACCTCATTCTCAAGATAGATAACACCAACCTATCTTAGCGAAGATTTTAATTAATAATTTTTGCTTTATCCTCACTGGAACGGTAAATTTTCAATAAAAAATACAAATTTATGTAATAAACGCTTATTTAAGATTTATTTAGTTGAAAATTTATTTAAGTCATGTAAAAATAAAATAAAAGTTGTGTTCCTGTTGAGATTCGGTTAGTAAGAATATGTCTTGGAATAAGGAAAAAGTGAGGTACGTCAAAGACTGTACCCTCTACCGCTGTACTTGTTGCAAAAGCGTGCAATCTAGTAAGGAAGCGGATTGCCTTTTTTGTTTGGCAGAAAGGGATAAGCTTGTATTGTTAAGGTCCTAGCTTACTGATGCAAAGAAACCCGGTTTCTCTTAAAGTAGGGACAAGGCAATGATAAAATGTTGACTTGTACAGTGTACCTAGGAAGAAACCGGGTTTCTAGACGCGAGTTTTCGCTTGCAGCAGGTGATTAATAAACTGCTGCATCCGTTCGTAGTGAGAACCGCGCCAATAAATTT
This sequence comes from Microseira wollei NIES-4236, assembly GCF_020521235.1. Classification (GTDB taxonomy): domain Bacteria; phylum Cyanobacteriota; class Cyanobacteriia; order Cyanobacteriales; family Aerosakkonemataceae; genus Microseira; species Microseira wollei. The sequence continues at coordinate 28,104 of NZ_BLAY01000130.1, forward strand.
GCTGACATTCACCACAGCGGTGAAATTCATCAACCTGCAATCTTACACTTGCGGGCAATTGGTCGATAATTGATGATTTTGCCACGGTTTCTAATACACCATTGCAACGCAAACAGCGACAAAACGGCGTCAGGGAATTAAATAAATCGAAGCGTTGCAATACTTCGGCGATTTGTCGGTCTGGATTAGTCGATCTGACATAATATCCATAACTGACTACACTCCGCATCAACAAACCTCGATCGCGAGTTAACAGAATGCGTTGCAAGGCGGCGGAAATTTGCGCTAATTCTTCGTCGTCGTAGTCGTTGCGGTAAAGCGTATCGAACCCTAACAAACGTAAAGAACTTGCCAGTTTTCCCAAATGAATATCTAAAACAAAGCGCGCCACACTCAGCGGTTGAGGTTGTACGGTAATAGTTGGGGGAATTTCAGGTAATGTAGAAATTGGGTAGACGTTGATTTTATCGCCATCTTGGACAATATAACCAAAGTCTACCGACTTGCCGTTAACCTCGATAAAAGCAACTTCCGGATGGGGAATTCCCAAGGATTCGATTGCATCCTTAATTGAACCGCGTTCCTCAAAAAAATGGGCAAAGCTTACCTCCCTTTTGTTGGGGGGTAAAAAGAAATTCAGTTCGGCGAAGAAGCGAAAGTCAGCTTTTGCCATAGTTCCAAGTTATTCTGGCAACAGAAACCCGGTTTTTTAGAAAAACCGGGTTTCTATGGGGTTTCTGATCTAACATCCTCCGAGGCGCACCATGGCGCTAAAGGTTCTATCCTTGCTTGCAACAGCAACTCGTTAATTTGCGCTTCGCTGCATCCATAACTAGATGACAATAACTGGGTAGCTTGGTTTTTAGCATCTTCTGGGGTAACGCCAAAGGCGATAATTTCTGCCTCGGCGTTTCCCGTGATGCTATCGATGGGGACGACGCAGCTATACTGGGGTTCTCCTGGTCTAACTTGCTGTACCATTGCCGTAACCTATGGGAAGCAATTCTCCTGGGTCGATGCTACCCGATCTGCTGACGTCGCCGCTACGCGATATGCCGACCGCACGCTGCGCGAACGCATTTAGTATATGCTTAAGTAGTCGCAGCTCAATCAAGTAAAAATAGTTATTTTATACATGGCGCGGGCAATACTACCCACCCCACAAAGATTGCCACTCTCTTCTATTACTTCTATTGTCGGGCGGGCAGGATGCCCACCCCACAAAGATTGCCACTCTCTTCTATTACTTCTATTGTCGGGCGGGCAGGATGCCCACCCCA
>NZ_BLAY01000131.1 GCF_020521235.1 Microseira wollei NIES-4236
CCCACAAGAGTTTGCCTATCCCACAAGAGTTTGCCTATCCCACAAGAGTTTGCCTATCCCACAAGAGTTTGCCTATCCCACAAGAGTTTGCCTATCCCACAAGAGTTTGCCTATCCCACAAGAGTTTTTGGAGAAGTTTATTCAACTCCCTATCTTTAATGTCAAAAACAAATGTGACCTGAAAGTGACAAACCAGTGCTATTTAGATTCAGCAATTATCTATGTAGGGTGCGTTAGCGATAGCGTAACGCACCACCTATGAGATTTATAATCCGCAATTTTGATAATTGCAGTTGCGGATCAAACTTGCCACCAAACCAGTCCAACCTGTTTGATGATTGGCTCCCAACCCAGCACCATTATCGCCGTGGAAGTACTCGTAAAACAGAATCAGATCGCGCCAGTGAGGATCGGTTTGAAACAGGTAATTGCCACCATGAACGGGGCGATGATTTGTACCATTTTTTAAGAAAATCCTCATCAGTCGATGGGAGAGTTCTGTTGCCACTTCTGTTAAATTCATGAATTGACCAGATCCGGTGGGGCATTCAACTTTAAACTCATCCCCCAAGTAACGGTATAACTTTTGCAAGGACTCAATAATTAAGTAATTCATGGGAAACCAAACTGGGCCACGCCAGTTAGAATTTCCACCAAACATCCCGCTGGTAGATTCTGCGGGTTCGTAATCAACCCGATAAGGCTGTCCGTCAATTTCAAAAATGTAGGGATGGTCGGCATGGTATTTGGAAACAGAGCGGATGCCATAAGGACTCAAAAACTCAGTTTCATCTAACATTCTTTGCAAGATTGATTTGAGTTTGTCCGGGTTGACAATAGCAAGCAATCTTCTAGATCCGATTCCTGGTATTTCTAAACAAGCGATATTTTTTTGCAGGTTGGGGCGATTGTTAATCAACCATTCAAACCGTTTCCTAAAACCTGGGAACCTCTCTAAGGTATTTGGCTCGAGGGTTTCCACTGCAAACAGGGGAACTAATCCCACCATCGAACGCACTTTGAGATGGTGTCTTGCGCCGTGAGGTAAGTGCAACACATCATAGAAAAATTGGTCGGTGTCATCCCACAAGTGAATATTGGTTTCACCGATATGATTCATCGCATCGGCGATATAAAGAAAATGCTCGAAAAATTTGCTGGCGATATCTTCGTAAGTTGGGTTATTTTTGGCTAATTCCAGAGCCATAGCCAGCATGTTCAAGCAATACATTCCCATCCAACTTGTCCCGTCAGATTGGTCAATATGTCCACCCGTCGGCAACTCGGAACTGCGGTCAAAAATACCGATGTTATCTAACCCTAAAAATCCGCCCTGAAAGACGTTGTTGTCATTATTGTCTTTGCGGTTAACCCACCAGGTAAAGTTCAACAGCAATTTTTGAAAGACTCTTTCTAGAAAGTCAGTATCGGCACGACCATAAATTTCCTGCTCAATTTGATAAACGCGCCAAGTTCCCCAGGCATGAACGGGAGGATTGACATCGCTAAAATGCCACTCGTAGGCGGGAATTTGTCCGTTGGGATGCATATACCATTCCCGCGTGAGTCGATCGAGTTGGCGCTTGGCAAAATCAGGGTCGATCGTTGCCAATGGGATTGTATGAAATGCCAGATCCCAAGCAGCAAACCAGGGAAATTCCCACTTATCGGGCATGGAAATAATGTCATCATTATAAAGATGGATCCATTCTTGATTTCGCTTATACTGTCGCTCCGGAGGGGGTTGGTTAGGATCGCCGTTTAGCCAGTCTTCCACCACATAGTGATAATACTGCTTTGTCCACAGTAAACCAGCAAATGCTTGTCGTTGTACGTTGCGTTCATCTTCTGAGAAATTCCCTGGGGAAATCCGTTGATAAAATTCATCGGCTTCTTGTTTTCGCTGGTGAAAGATTACCTCAAAATATGTCCCAAAAGGTTCTAATAATTCGGTATTGTCAGTTAAGCGCAGCCGCAGGATTTGGGTTGATCCCGCCCCAATGGTTAATTCGTAATCTGCTGCTGCTTTGGTTCCTATTTGTTCGGGATTAACTGCCTCTATTTGATTGTTGACAATGCAATCGTTAATTCCATCTTTGACATAGGGAGAATTGTTTTTAATGCCAAAAAGCCGCTCGTAATTCGTTTCGTTTTCAGTAAACAAAAGAGTTTTGGCATTCTCACAGTAGAGACAGCGTTGCCCCAAAGTGGGATGAAAGGCATCGATGACGTTGGATTGAGATTTTCTCAGGATTGGTTTTTTAGAATTTTCTTCCCAAGACCAGGTGTTGCGAAACCAAAGTGTAGGCAAAATATGCAGATTTTTTGTTTCAGCAGCTTGATTGACAATGGCGATTTGAATTAAGATATCTTCGTCTGACGCCTTGGCATATTCGACAAATACGTCGAAGTATTCGTTGTTGTCAAAAATCCCCGTATCGACTAATTCAAATTCTGGATCGCGATAACCTCGCCGCTGGTTTTCTTGGACTAATTGAGTGTAAGGAAATGCCTTTTGGGGATATTTGTAAAGGTATTTCATGTAGGCATGGCTGGGAGTGTTGTCAAGATAAAAGTAATATTCTTTAACATCTTCGCCATGATTGCCTTCGGGACCAGATAGTCCAAATAACCGTTCTTTGAGGATGGAATCGCAACCATTCCAGAGAGCGATCGCAAAACACAGCCTTTGATGATTATCCGAAATTCCCGCAATCCCATCTTCCCCCCAACGATAGGCGCGAGAGCGAGCATGGTCGTGGGGAAAATAGTCCCAAGCTGTACCATAAGAGCTATAATCTTCTCGCACAGTTCCCCACTGACGTTCGGCTAAATACGGCCCCCATCTGCGCCAATAAGCTTTGCGGGTACGATCTTCTTCGAGTCTTTTTTCTTCTGCGGTCATCTCGTTTTCCTCCTGAGTTGATATGTCAATTAAGTTGAGTGAAAATGGTGCCGTACACCGCTGAAACGCACCCTACATAGGGAGCATGTCAACTTTGTAGCCGACACCCGCGCATGGTGTCGCTACACAAACAAAGCCTGCCTTCGCAGGCTTTAAAAGCTTTAGCCCGCGAAGGATGGCTCTCGTCTGTATAGCCGCACCCTTCAGGGTGTCGGCGTAAATTTACAAACCTGACATGCTCCCCCTACATATAGCTGGAACCTTCCTATATTTAGGATTAAAAACAAATGTGACTCGAAAGTGACAATCTAGTACTGCAAAGGTAGTTCGATCTGAAAAATCGAACCCTGTCCCACTTCACTTTGCACGCTCAGATGACCCCCATGCGCTGCGATGATTTGTTGCGCGATCGCCAATCCTAACCCAAAACCACCTGTCTCTCGCACCCGTTCCTTATCCACTCGATAAAATCGCTCAAAAATATGGGGCAAATCTTCTTGGGGAATACCAATACCGTTATCTTCAACTTGAATAATTGCCTGATGAGAAGATGTAAACAGGCGCAACTGTACCATTCCGCCAGCAGGCGTATATTTACAAGCATTGCCGATCAGATTCCCTACTGCCTGACGCAGCAGATCTGGTTCTGCCTGCACCATAATCGGTTCAAAAGGCAGATCGCTTTTGAAATCCAAATGTTGAGCGGCAGTAGTAGTAGTTTGGCAATCTACCAACTCTGCGAGCAAATCAGTTAGGTCAATTTCTTTTAAATATTCCGGCGCTAAACACCCTGTTTTACGCGCCAAAAATAGTAGATTTCCAATCAGGATATTCATCGACTTGGCAACATCTGCAATCTTTTCCAGGCGCAAATGTTGGGCAGCACCGTCGTCAATTGGGGCGAGTAACCCAACTTGAGCGTTACTGAGTATCGCCGCCAAAGGAGCGCGTAATTCATGGGAAGCATTGGCAGTGAAGCGCTGGAGTTGTTCGTATGCTTCCAGAATAGGTCGCATTGCCAGTCCCCCCAAAAACCATCCGGCAAGACTGGTTGCCCCTAAAGCAATTAATACCGTCAATATTAATATTAGAAGAAAGTTTCTCAGAGATTCTTGGACGCGAGTCATCGGCATTGCTATTTGGAGATAGCCGATCGCTTTTCCATTGTGCATAACTGGCAGGGTTACCTGACGCAGCCAAATATAGCGGATTGGAAATGATTGAGGTAGAGCCACATTGGCTCTAGTTTGTGTAGCGGCAGCATTAATGCTGCCGCTACACAAACCAGAGCGGTAGCTCATAGGGCTGCAAACTGCTGTAACGGTTGGTTTTGCTCCTATGTAATTATCGGCAGTTTTAATTGTTTCAAATTCCCAAGTTTCATTTAACTGTTCTGGGGCAGCAGCACCAAAAAACTGTTTCAATTGTCCCGAGCGATCGTACCAACGCGCGTAGATGATTTCACTATCTGGCGGGGGTGGATTATTTCCCAACAGCGGCACAGAGTCTAGAATTGCGCGACTTTGACCTTGATACAGTTCATACTCTACATTCGCTGCCATCACCCTCGCTTTTTTGTAGAGCAATTGATCTAGTCTCTCTAGGTTTTTATTTGCTTCCTGATAGTAAATTGCCCCGCTAAAAACAACTAGAATACTGCCCATTGAAAGGGTGAACCAACGAGCCAAATTGCGACGGCTACGGTTGAACATTGCGTTACGTGCATTTGCTCTTGGCATCTTCGATCAAAGTTTTCAGGACTTAGGCAAAGAAACCGGGTTTCTCTAAAAAATCGTCTACGCAGAAACCCGGTTTCTAAGAGCGTCGTGCGTAAGTTGTGGTTTTCAATTTTTGGGATTAATTCGATAACCCATGCCATAAACTGTTTCAATCCAATCTGCTGCATTAACTGTTTTTAAGCGTTGCCGCAGTCGCCGTACAAGGGTGGTCATGGCGTTACTTTCTGGTTCGCTTCCCCATTCCCATAAGGCTTGTTCGATCTGATCGCGGCTTAAAATTTGACGGGGGTGGCGCATGAGGTACTCTAGCAGCTGAAACTCGCGCACAGATAACTCAACTGTTGCCTTTCCTCGTTTCGCGGTCAGGGTTGGTTTGTGCAGTTGCAGATCCGCAAGTTCCAGCATATCTCCCTGCCAAACAGGCGATCGCCTTGATAGCGCCCGCACCCTTGCGAGTAATTCAAATACATCGGTGGGTTTGACCAAATAGTCATCAGCACCTGCATCTAAACCCGTAACTTTATCAGAGGTGGTATCTTTTGCTGTCAGTATCATTACGGGTGCGGTTTTGCCAGCTTGTCGATACTGACGACAGAGATCCAATCCGCCAATCTGGGGCAACATCCAATCTAAGATCAACAGGTCGTACTCTCTTTGAGATAATGCCCATTGAGCGATCGCGCTATCACTCAGACCATCTACAATGTGTCCCGCCCCCGATAGCGCTACACACAAGGGTTCCAATTGTTTTGGATCGTCTTCTACCAGCAGTATTCGCATGGATTTCGCCTCCACTTGCTCGCTTTACTGTTCAGGGTAGAGAAACAGATTGAGTAAAACGTCTTCCACTGGTGGGATTTCAAGCTCAATTGGTAATTGCTAATTAATAATTAGACTGCTGGCAAAAATAGCTGGGGCGGGCAGGATGCCCACCCCACAAGAGTTTTTGCAGAAGTCTATTAGACCTCTGCAATAATTCTTGTGGGATAGGCGACACGAGCAGTCTTTGAGGTTGTTTTTTGCAGAAGTCTATTGGTAATTGGACAATGGGATATGCCTCCCTTCCGCACTCGCGTTCGCACTCTATGTTTCGCCATCGCTGGTTACATTTATTACACTCTCTTGGGCTGGAATTTTGGCTTCCCCTGCCTTTTTTGGGCTTCTTGTTTTGGTTTGGCGGTAACCTGATGGCAGAGCAGGTATTGAGCCGATCTTACACCACGGTGAATCAGCTACAAGCCGATACCCAATTAGAGGTCAAGCTGTCCCTGACAGTTGTACTGATTCAAGCTGTTATTAATAAGACCGAAGGAGTTACAATCGTTGCGGTGAAGACGACTGATTCGACTCTGAAAAAATTGGAATACGAGTTTCCAGTTACCGATGTTGGTCAGGTAGAGACAGCGATCGCTCACGAGTTAGACATGTCAATTGAGCAAACCAGGAAACTGGTACGCTATCAGATTCAAGATTAGTTAATTCAAATACTCACATCTTGCACCAGGGGAGGTAGAACCTCCCGAATCTCGTTCCCAGGTTGAACCTCCCGAATCTCGTTCCCAGGTTGAACCTGGGAACGAGAAACCTCCCGAATCTCGTTCCCAGGTTGAACCTGGGAACGAGAAACCTCCCGAAACGAGAAAGCCTCTATCTGTAGGGTGCGTTAGTAACGCACCAACCGACTTTTAATCTTGCTGTATAAGTCCTGTTTTCCTAGCTTCTGGAGTTGGATTGGGACGATTTTGTATCCAGGCAAATAATGCAGCAGCACCAACCAAAACCAAGGTGATGCCCGTCACAAGTTGAAGCATGATACTGTAGCGCATAACAGAATAGGTAATTGGGAATTGGGAATTGGAACTATTAGCCATTAGCCATGATCCATTAGCAATTAGCCATTAGCCATTAGCCATTAGACGAGATTGAAGTCCAAATGAACGTTGGTAACTGGAACGTCAAGTTCGTGCAAAGCTGCCTCGACTTGATCCATCATTTTGGGTGCGGCACAAATAAAGTAATTCCTCGTTCCTCGCCGTTCGGGAATGTAGCGTTCCAGCAATTCTTTGTCTACATAACCCGTTTCTCCCGACCAATCTGACGGCGGATTTCTAAGAACGTGGACGATAGTAAGGTTTAACTTTTCCTTTAATTCATCCAGTTCTTCGCGGAAGGTTATATCGTCCCAAGATTTGCTGGCATAAATTAACAAATAGGGGCGTTCGTCTTTTCGTTCCGCAGCAGTTACCAACATACTCATCATCGGAGTAATGCCGATACCGCCTGCAATTAAAACAAATCCGGCGGAATTTTCATAGCGGTCTGTGGTAAAAACTCCATAAGCGCCATCAAGATATGCTTTGGTTCCGGGTAAAACGTCCTTAATTGTGTTGGTAAAATCGCCCAAAGCTTTGATGCTAAATGCGATAATATCCTTGCGATCGCCATTGGAAGACATGGAAAAAGGATGTTCCCGCATCCCATAGGGGGAGATTTCCAGGGTAATCCAAGCAAATTGACCGGGTTGGAAGGGAAAACCTTCATGTCCTCTAGGACGTAGCGCCACCGTCCACACATCGCCTCGTTCTGGGCGTACCTGTTCGACTAAATAAGGTTTTTTCAGCATGAACCAGGGTTTCACGAGGCGAATGTAGACGAATAACCAGAGTGCGCCTAAAATCAGCGCTGACCACAATACACTCTTCCAAAACAATCCCAAATAGTTACCCACTCCCAAAGCATGAACCAGTCCGAAAACAAGCGCAACAACTGCTAAAGCTCCATGCAAAGTCCGCCAAGGTTCGTAAGGAATTTTCAGCTGCTGCCGCCAAATTGTGGTCGCAATTAACGCGATTAGCGCCAATGTTGACAACACGGCATATCTCGCCCGCCAAGGCGCTTCGAGGAAATTCAACAATTGGATTGTTTCTGGTTTTACCGCAAATAAAATCAGCGGGTGAATCAAAATAAAGGCAACCGCTACGATGGAAATATAGCGGTGAAACTGAAGAATAATATCAACCCCGTAGGATGCTTCAATGCGATTAATGCGCGCAGTTAAAGCAAATTGCAGCGCCATCATCGCCTACCCGATAAAACCGAGGGCGACTGAAAGATCGAGCCAAAAACCCCGGTCTTCAAATGGGGGATAGATTAGCAGCAACAGCAGGGGCAATAAGGTAATAAATAAGTATGCCCCTATCCAACAAACTGCTACAAAAATTGGACTTCGCATCAAGAGACTTTGCATCGGAATAGATCTCCTAACTACGTTGCCCAGAAGCTTGGGCGCGTCTGTTAACTTCTGCCCAATTCACCACATTCCACCAGTTATCTAAATACTCGGCGCGGCGGTTTTGGTATCTGAGGTAATAGGCATGTTCCCACACATCATTGCCCATAATTGGATAGTTCCCGTCCATAATTGGGCTATCTTGATTGGGTGTACTCACGATCTGCAATTGACCAGCAGGATTACGCACTAACCAAACCCAACCGCTACCAAAGCGATTGCCACCCGCCGAGTTAAACTGTTTCTTAAAGCCATCAAAACTGCCGAAAGTTTGGTTGATTTCTTGCGCTATTGCCCCCGTTGGTTGTCCGCCTCCGTTGGGACTCATAATTTGCCAAAAAATCGTATGGTTCAGGTGACCGCCACCGTTATTGCGTACCGTATTGCGAATATTTTCCGGCACGCTATTTAAGTCGCGCAACAAGGATTCAACGCTTCTATTTTGCAAGTTGGGATACTGTTTTATTGCGTCGTTGAGGTTGTTGACATAGGCGGCGTGATGCCTATCGTGATGCAATTGCATTGTTTGGGCATCAATTGCTTTTTCTAGCGCTCCAAAACCGTAGGGTAATGGGGGTAGTTTTGCTGGCAAAGTAGCTTCGCTGTTAACAGAAGCGACGGGAGGAAAGGTAGCAGGTGTTTGTGCGGTTGTAGGCGTCGCTTTTGGAGTTGCAGCGGGAGTTGTTGTGGTGGGTTGTGACTGGGTTACTTGTCTGGTTTGACAAGAAAATAACAGGATTACCATTCCCATTCCTACTAGAAAATATCCCAGTAATTTTCGCCAAAACTTTCTCATGATTCTTGTCCTCAAAAATAGTTTATCCAATCTTGTGGGGTGGGCATCTTGCCCGCCTTTGTGTTTGGGCGGGCAGGATGCCCACCCCACAAGAGGTTGTTGCAGCTTTTTTGATTTGCCAGTCTATTGAAGCATGAGTCTGTTAAAAAACTGGTGGCAAAATTGTCAACAGGATCGAGTTAACGATCGCTAAAGTAATTGACCCAAGTAAAGCACTCCAGAAGCCATAACGTAAGCTAAATCCGGGCACGATCGCCGCTGATATGCCAAAGATGAGCGCATTCAAAACAAAGAAGAATAATCCCAAACTAACGAGGATAACGCGCCTGGTTAAAATTGTCATAATCGGCAGCATAACGGCATTTAATATCCCGAAAACTGCCGCCGAAATTGCCGCTTTTCCCAAACTGTCTATGTCAAGTCCTAGAAAAGGGATTCGGGAAATAATCAAGAAACTAATCCTGGTGACTAACCAAATAACTATCATAAGCATCGAACTCCTAAATTATCAGGTAACTCCTGCCAAAAGCCGCAAAATCAGAGTGTTAATAATTGACAAGGTAATTGAACCGAGTAAAGCGCTCCAAAAACCATACCTTAAGCGAAATCCTGGTATGATCGCTGCTGATATGCCAAAAATGATGGCATTCAAAATAAAGAAGAATAACCCCACGCTCAGGATAATGAACGGCAAGGTGACAAAGCTGAGAATTGGGAGTAAAATCGCGTTCAAGATTCCCACAACAGCAGCGGAAATTGCGGCTTTACCAAAGCTATCGATTTCAATTCCCAGAAAGGGCAATCTGGCAATAATTAAAAAGCTGATTGTAGTCACTAACCAAGTAATAATGATACCTGTCATAATCGGTACTCTTTGGATTGCAGAAAGTCATGCGATCGCATGAGCGAATCAAGAAACATGAGTTATCAATTACAGCGGATTGCTTTCCTCGTCTTGGTACAGCCTTAAGGCTTTGTTTGTGTAGCGGCACCCTTAAGGGTGCCCGCACACCGCTGTCCTTCGGTGTACCTCATACGGCTGCAATCCTCTGTATCAGTCCTCACTCAGAGGTATAGCTGATAATTGATAACCCTTCAGACTTCCAGATTCCACCTATCTTCAGGATCTCAGCTAAATGTGACTAGAAAGTGACAGCATTGAATTAAGAAACCGGGTTTCTCTGAAAAATCGTCGCTTTGTCAGGAGAGATAGACGCAGAAACCCGGTTTCTAATTTACTATCTCCTGACAGTGTAGGACACGCGATAAATTACACCGTTGGTATCGTCAGTAAATAACAGCGAACCATCGGGTGCAATCGCTAACCCCACAGGTCTACCAAATTGTTCTGCACCCCCGTTGATCAAAAACCCGGTAATAAAGTCTTCAAACGCCACGGGTTGACCATTTTGAAACCGCACTCGCACGAGTTTATATCCCGAAGGTGGGTTGCGATTCCAAGAACCTCGCATGGTAACAAAAGCATCGCCCCGATATTCCGGGGGAAATTGATTTGCAGTGTAAAATACAAACGCCAAGGGGGCGCTATGGGCAGTATAAGTCATAACTGGCGCTTGAGTTTTAGCACAGTATTCTTCCTTAGTCATCCCATCAGGATTGGCGGATAAATATACATCCGGACGGCGATCGCCCCAACAAAAAGGCCAACCATAATTTGCACCTTGTTGAATGGGATTTAATTCCTCTGGTGGTTGGTCGTTTCCCCGCCAATCTGAACCGCGATCCATACCCCAAAGTTCGCCTGTTTGAGGATGCCATGCAAAACCAATTGTATTTCGCAATCCTTTAGCGTAAATGGTGCGCTGACTACCATCATATCTTGCCCGCAACAAAGTAGCATGTTCGTCATTTGGTTCATCGCAGGCATTGCAAGTACTGCCTACAGAAATATACAGCATTCCATCAGGGCCAAAAGCTAAAGTGCGGTTGGGATGTTGTCCGGCATCGGGAATATCATCGATCAGCGTTTGCAAATTTCCCTCCGTACCATCCGGACGCAAATCCATTGCGTGCAGCTTGGTATCGGTAACAAAATAAAGCCGATTTTGATTGATAGTAATGCCATTGACTTGTTTGTGTCCTGATGAGACGGTGCGCCTTTCGTCAGCGCGTCCATCTCCGTTGGTATCTCTCAATGCCAGCACATCGCTTTGTTCGCGGCGGGTAACGTAAACTGTTCCATTGGGTGCGATCGCAAGATTGCGAGGATTCCCCAAATCTTTGGCAAATACGCTAATTTGAAATCCCGGTGGTAATCTCAGTTGCTGCACCAGCGATTCGTTGAATTCTACCCGCTTTGGTGTTGCTAGATATCCCTCAACTCGCTCGATTCTTCGTTGTTCTGGCTGTTGGGCAGTGGCGGTGAAAGTAAGTCCTAATGCCAAAGCACATCCAATGAAAACCCGCCCTGAGTTTACTCTTAATTTCACTGTATTTTTCCGGGAAAATTTGACGGTTATCAGGCAGAAAAAGTATAGAATAGCTGCGTTTGCTGCTATTTAGGGAGTTGAAATCGAACGTCAGCTTTTACGGCTAAGGCTATATCATGGGACGAGCGAACGCATCTGGCTATTGGAGGAGCGATCGCCTACCATGTGATGGAGGAACTATGCCCAAAGTTATATTTTTAATTGGCAAAAAAGTTGAGACAATCTTGTCAGCCAGAAAACGATATAATCCTTCGCATTACTCCCTCGGTATTTCACGAAATATATCATATCCGCTGGCATCGGCATCGCGCTTATGGCGGGTTTATCAACATAATTCGCTTCCGCTTAAACGGGACTGGTAAAACCCACACCGTAAACACAATTAACCATAAGAGTAGAGACGTTACATGTAAGAGTAGAGACGTTACATGTAACGTCTCTACTACCGGACACGATATTACTTCCATCGCTTTGGGTGCATCATCTTGCTTAAAAATATAATTTGTCTGGCAATTGTGAACGTAGCGATCGCTACTGCTGAGTTTGCTGGGATGCGTGCGAGCGCTCAAATTACCCCCGTGTCCCAATTATCCGACGTACAGCCTACGGATTGGGCATTTGAGGCATTGCGATCGCTAATTGAACGTTATAGTTGCCTTACCGGATACCCAGATAACACCTATCGGGGAAATCGAGGACTAACTCGCTACGAGTTTGCCGCTGGATTAAATGCTTGTTTAAATACAATCCGCGTCCAACTATCTTTAGATGAAATTACAACAATTCAACGACTCCAAAATGAATTCGCTGCTGAGTTAGCCGCCTTACAAGGTCGAGTCGAAAGTTTAGAAACTAAGGCAACTGAACTAGAATCTAATCAATTCTCAACTACCACTAAATTAAGCGGTTCTATTGTCCTAGTTGCCAGCGATTTAACCGGAGATACCGCCGATAGCAACCCCGATACTCGCATTGATTCTAACTTGGCATTCAATCATCGCACTCGATTAAATTTAATTACCAGTTTTACAGGTAAAGATCGATTGCTGGTTCGGCTGCAATCTTCCAACAGAGTCCCCAATTTTAATGGTGTTTCTGGAACGAATACAACGCGCCTTTCCTTTGAAGTTGGAAATACCGACAACAGCTTCGATCTGAACCTTTTAGAATATCGATTTCCCGTAAGCGATCGCCTCAACCTCTATCTATTTGGAAATTCCGCATCTCATCATTATTACGCCACTGTTGTTAACCCATTTTTCGCCAGTTTTGGTGGTGCCAAAGGTTCTCCCTCCCGCTTTTTAGAACGGAATCCGATTTATCGCATTGGGTTTATTAGTCCAGCCGGAATAGCAGCAGTTTATCAACTTAACGCAGCCATTCGTTTAGATTTAGGTTATTTAGCTGAAAATGCCGCAATTCCTAGAGAAGGATTGTTTGGCAGTACCTATAGTGCTTTAGCCCAACTTTCCTTCAAACCCTCCTCAAATTTAGAATTTGGGTTAACTTATCTTCGCAACTATTCTCCTGACGGCAACCTGTTGCATCCCACGGGTAGCTTATTCTCAAATATTCCCTTTGGCACAGGCGTTCCCTTGGTATCAAATGCTTATGGTTTTGAAGCTTATTGGAAAATAAACCCTCGAATTGCTATCAGCGGTTGGTTTGGATATATCGATGCTAACCGAGTTGATAGAATTGATGGAGACGCTAACATTATCAATTATGCAGTCAATCTTGCTTTCCCCGATTTGTTTAAAGAAAATGCCGTTGGAGGATTAGGCTTTGGAATGCCACCAAAAGTAATTCAAAATACAATTGCTGACCGGGAAGATACTGGAACGGGATTTCATTTTGAAGCATTTTATGAATACCCGCTAACAGAAAATATTAAAGTTATTCCTGGTATTATCTATCTGACCAATCCCGACCACAACGAGACTAAAGGCGATATTTTTATCGGCACAATTCGGACAGTCTTTAACTTTTAAGTCGTTTCATAAAAAAAAATAAACTTTTTTTTATATTCTATCTTTTGGCAGAGAAGCTAATTAACAAGCTAGTCTATTGGTAGATATACAAAATTTAGATTTTTGCTAAACCTATGAATATAGCCCTTGCTCATCCCTTGCAAGTTTTTTAGTTACCCTAAATCTTCCCATCAGCTTTAGGCTTTTCATGTAAGTTGGAACATTGCCACGAAGCTTTGCACAATAGATACCAATTGCCATGAGGTAAAAAATATGGATACCAATCGATTTTCAAATCTACAAGCTGCCAGAGGAACTCATGCTCGGCAGGGATATCAAACTGAAATATCAGTTAATCGGCAAGATAGCATAACCGAACCGAACGAAGCATTGATTTATGGGGGAAGTTTTAGCTTGTTCGCGATTTTGACAGTCATGGTAATTTGGCTATCAAAGAGGAGGATGGGTGACAAGAAGGAGAGTTTTTTAAACTTCGCTCGTTTCCAGCAAGTACCTTGTAAAAACTGTCGATACTTTACAGGTAATTTTTATCTAAAATGTGCAGTACGCCCATTGGACGTTCTTACCAAGAAAGCAATCAATTGCTCTGACTACTGCTCCCAAGATAAAAATGATTATAAGGGCGAATGATACAAAATCAGGGGTGATATCATATTCGGTCGATTACCCACGCTTGGCAGCCGGGACACGGCAAGATCAAAGTTATCTGTTTGTCCGAGAAATCTCTGATGCCTTGTCCCTACGCAACAACTCTGTGAGGTTTTTTTATTATGGGCAATTCAACAGACATGATATGACTACCCCCTTTATATTCTTTCTCTTCTTCCTTCTTCCTTCTTCCTTCTTCCTTCTTCCTTCGCGCTCTTCGCGTCTTCGCGGTTCGTTACAAAAGGGAGTATTAGAAGCGGATTGGGTATGAATTATATCATGTCCTTAAGATTACCCATAATTAGAAGCCGGGACACGGCAAGATCAAAGTTATCTGTTTGTCCGAGAAATCTCTGATGCCTTGTCCCTACGCAACAACTCTGTGAGGTTTTTTTATTATGGGCAATTCAACAGACATGAGGCTACAAATACGCGAAGATAACTATTGCTGTTGCTCCTCACAATACCAGTCAAAATTGCTCTAACTGTGGCGAAAAGGTGCAGAAGTCTCTATCAACTAGAACTCATATTTGTAATCATTGTGGATTTGTTGAAGATAGAGACATTAATGCAGCTATTAACATTTTGCAAAAGGGACTAAGTACGGTCGGGCAGACCGAATCTTATAAGCTTGGGGAGTTCAATCCTCTAGCTCTATTGGAGTAATCCTGTAGGGTTACGATTGGACTGTGAACCAAGAATCCTCATGCCTTTAGGCTGAGGAGTGTCAAAAAACTACCCGCATACGCCATATTTACCCGTTCTGCTAAGGGAGTGTCCGCACTCAGCGGGTGGGTTTGCTTTTCTACTGGGAGGGATTCTCCGGTTAAGGCAGATTCGTTCACTTGCAGATTGCGAACGGTTACCAAGCGCAAATCTGCCGGAACCTTATCGCCGGAAGTCAGCAGTACCAAATCCCCTGGTACCAATTCTCTGGAAGGAATGCGGATTTTTTGACCTTCTCGCACTACTGTAGCTTCCGTCGTCACAGCTTTTGCTAAAGCTGCGATCGCTCCTTCTGCTTTCGACTCTTGCACAAAGCCAATAATCGCATTAATTACCGTCACGCCCCAGATAACTGCCGCATTTGTCCAAGAACCCAACAGTGCCTTAATTAGACCCGCAACTAGCAAAATGTAGAGCAGCGCCTGATTGAATTGCAGCAGAAACCGCAGCCAAGCAGGTTTTCCCGGTTTAGCTGCCAGTTCGTTAAAGCCATACAGAACTAGACGATCGACGACTGCTGTTGCTCTCAAGCCTTTTTCTAGATCGGTGTCGAGTCGCAGTGCAACTTCTCTTGCTGGCAATTCGAGATCGGGATGTAAAAGTGGTTTGGCTGATTTAGTAAGTGTCATATCAAACAATGAAGTATGGGAATTATGCGGGGATTACCCAATCAATAACTTAGGGAATCGCACCAGTAATTTTTTAATTTCCTCTGAGTCAATGACCTTACCCGTACTAAAAACTTCGCCATTGACGACTACAGCGGGAGTGGAGAGACTTCCCCGTTTAGCGATTTCGATTGGGTCGGTGACTTGAGAGACTTCTGCCTTAATTTTTAATTTAGCGATCGCCGCCCGTAAATTTTCGATTAATTGACAATTTTTTTGGCATTTAATGCCAATAATTTCTACTATGTTGGCTGACATACGCTTTTCCAGTCCCCAAAAAACTTCAGCAGCAGCGCGCGAACTTAACATAGACAGGCTCATCCCAATCAAAATGCTTCTCCAGGTGGTTATAATACATCTCGAAGATAGCTGTTATAAGTCAGAATACCGGGGAGAAATCGGGGGGATTTCGGGGGGTAAATTCCTACATGAAGGTTATAAAAAAACCCGCTCTAGAGACTAGAGCGGGTTTAAAATGTGGTGTGGAGTGTAGAACGCTAGAAGTTTGTATTCACTTTCTGTTGCCTTTTAGCTTAAATCTTCAATAATTCCAGTCTAATCAAAATTTAAATCAATTTAAAATCAAGCTGATAAATAATAACATAAATCCCATTACCTGTAGGGCTAAAAAAACATTGCTTCGCTCAATTGAAAGCTCCCAGCAAGCAAATAAAATCAGCACCAACCCAATCTCTACTAAAAACCGAATTTCCAGAAAAAGTAGGAGAAAGAGTGCAGCCAGGAGCATGGTAATTTCAATCCTGATTAGCTTTCTCCAGAAGCGCCTTTGGAACTTGCACCGGCGCTGTTTTCCTGCCGTAGATATTTGTTGGCGGAGCATACATGAAGTCTGGGTAATATGATGTCCGTTGAATTGCCCATAATAAAAAACCTCACAGAGTCGTTGCGTAGGGACACGGCATCATAGATATCTCGGACAAACAGATGGCGTTGCTCGTGCCGTGTCCCGGCTGATGATTATGGGTAATCTTAAGGACATGATATAAGTGGATTTTGAA
This sequence comes from Microseira wollei NIES-4236, assembly GCF_020521235.1. Taxonomy (GTDB): domain Bacteria; phylum Cyanobacteriota; class Cyanobacteriia; order Cyanobacteriales; family Aerosakkonemataceae; genus Microseira; species Microseira wollei. The sequence goes on from NZ_BLAY01000131.1 coordinate 16,232, forward strand.
AGCATTTCATGTTTTTGAGAGATAGCCAGGGAAGGAATTCCCTGGCAAGTTTTCATTAAATGGAGTGAGAGAGAGGTTCTCTTAGTTGAACTTACCGCTTAGCAGTTAAGAAAACGAGAGGAAATCGGGGGGATTTCGGGGGGAAAGAGCGGGAAAATTGCCAAAAAAATCCCCGTGCTGCTTGCTTGCTACAGATCGGGAATAAACAACTGATAACGAATTTTATAGCGGATTGCAGCCGTATGAGGTACACCGCCTTTTGTGTAGCGGCAGCATTAATGCTGCCGCTACACAAAAGGCGCGATAACGCTTTCCCTCATCCACTTGCAATCCGCTGTAGGCTCTATTTTCGGGCATGTAGCTAAGCTGTTGCTCTCACCTAAAAAAGGGAGAGAGAGCGAGGTAAGAAAAATCAATGGTTTTCCGTCGTGAGAAATCCCTCTCCCCCAAGTTTTGTGAACCCAACTTGTTAGCTCAACAGCCTTACTCTTAATTACTACTTAAAAGCGAAGAAATCGAGGAGATTTCGGGGGGATTTCGGGGGGGCAATCCTGACCTTAGCCTAGCTGCTTCATGCGATAGCCCAGTCCGTGAACAGTTTCGATAAAATCGTCAGGAGCGCCTGCGGCGCGGAGTTTTTGACGCAAAGTTCTAATGTGGGTTTTGACAGCTTCTTCAGTGGGAGACTCATCCATCGACCACAAGCGCTCAATAATTCCCGGTCTGCTCAACACGCGCCTACCGTTGCTCACCAGTAACTCCAACAGGGCATACTCTTTGGGGGTGAGGTGCAGCAGTCGCTGTTCAAACGTCACTTCGTAGGTATCGGGGTCAAGAGAGAGATTACCCCAAGAGAGTTTAGAACGGGTGGTGGAACCCTTGCGCCGCAGCAGCGCCCGAATTTGAGCCATCAACTCTTCCAGGTCAAAAGGTTTTACCATGTAGGCATCGGCTCCCGCATCGAGTCCGATAATTTTGTCAGCAATGGTGTCGCGAGCCGTTAACATCAGGACAGGGATGGAAAAGTTGCGCTCGCGCAATTTCTGACAAAACAGCAAACCATTCATCTTCGGGAGCGTGATGTCGAGCAGCACCAGGTCGTACTCCAAAGTTTCTATCCAATTCCATGCCATCTCGCCATCCTGCGCCACATCGACCGTATACTGACGATTTGTTAGCGCCTCAGTCAGCATATCCGCAATCTGCACGTCATCCTCAACAACCAAAATACGCATTGCAATTTTAGATTTTAGATTTTAGATTTTTTAGATCATCTTAGATGATTCCTATGAAATGGTCACTTGAAGGCAAATGGATTACTGGAGGATTCAGTTTGGCACTTGTACTCATGGGTGCTGTTAGCTTCATTTCCTATCAAAATGCAACTCAGTTAGCTGAAAGTGCCAAGCAAGTTCGACAAACCAATCAAGTCCTCAAAGTCATCACCGATATTTCTGCAACCCTCACCGATGCCGAATCTGGGCGACGGGGTTACATCCTATTTGGCGACCCAGAAGAACTCGAGCGATACAACAAAGCCGTTGCCAGCCTCAAACAACAAATTGACAATCTAAGGCAACCCCTCAACGATACACCAATCCAGCGCCAGCGCCTCGATATCCTAGAATCTTTAATTTCCCAAAGATTGGAATTATTTCAAACTTTTATCGACCAGTACCAAAAAGCTCCAGGGAGATTCTCCCCTCAAGACCCACTGATTGTTCAAACGAAGCGAAATCAAGATGAAATTCGCCGCGTAATTCAAGATTTAGTCAGCGAAGAAGAAGAACTGTTAGAGGTGCAGGTAGAACAGTCGCCAGCTAATTTTCAATTCAGGATGTGGCTTGAATCGTTGGGTACGCTACTAACTTTTGTGATTCTGTTTGGCGTTTATGCATTGCTCTATCGCCAGATGGTCAAACGCCAACAAGCAGAAACCCTTCAGCGAGCATTAGCTCAAGAAAAAGAACTCAGCGAACTCAAGCTGCAATTTTTCTCTATGGTTTCCCACGAGTTTCGGACACCCCTCAGTCTGATTGTAGGTTCGGCGCAATTGTTAGGGGAAAGTCTCAAATCAGTGGTGGAACCAGCCAAACTCAAGAATCTGTATCGCATACAATCCTCAGCCAAAGTGATGACTCAATTGCTCAGGGATGTACTCACCCTAGCAAGAGCAGATGCGGGAAAGCTAGAGTGCAATCCAAGTTTAGTCGAAATGCAGACATTTTGCCTCAATTTAGTAGAGGATTTTCAGGTTTTCAGCGAGTCCAAGCGAACGATAAAATTCATCAAGCAGGGAAGCTGCACCCACGCATATTTGGATGAAAAATTGCTGTATTCGATTCTCAGCAATCTACTTGACAACGCGATTAAATATTCGGCTCCAGAAAGTACTGTTTATTTCACGCTGATTTGCGAACCGGATGCAGTCACTTTTCAGATTAGAGACGAAGGCATTGGCATCGCTCAAAAAGAGCAACAAAAGCTTTATGACCCCTTCAGCCGCGGCAAGAATGCTAGGGAAATTATGGGAACAGGATTGGGGTTAGCAGTGGTTAAAAAATGTTTGGATCTCCATCGAGGTGAAATTTCTGTGGAGAGTGAAGTAGGAATTGGCACGACATTTACTGTCAGAATTCCCCCAGGGAAAGAGAATAGAGGTTAATCAACTCTATCTGGTAGTGAAATTTGTTCCAGAGATTATATAGCCATGCCAGAAAAGATTCAATTCCCATTGTTAAAATTAGTTCAATTGCCAACTGATTTGATGAGCATAAATTGCTAACTGAGCGCGGTTCCGTAGATTGAGGCGCTTCAGAAGATGGGTGACGTGGGTTTTGACTGTCCCTTCGGAAATGTAAAGTTGCTGTGCAATGTCGCGGTTGGTAGAGCCGAGGGCAATTAAGTTTAATACCTCTCGTTCTCGTGGAGTTAGCTGAATCAATTCCTGCCGAACTGGTTCTGGGGCAACAGTATTTGAGCTTGGGAGGCTAGTAATTAACTTTTCCAATAGCCCTGGACCTAGTTGGGCATACCCACGATGGACAAGCCGAATTGCCTGTGCCAGCTCTTCAGAAGGCATATCTTTGAGCAAATAGCCTTTTGCTCCCGCTCGCATCGAGTCAGTAATATATTGATCGTCATCAAATGTGCTGAGAACTAAGACTTTGACCTCTGGAAACTGCTGACAAATAATCCGCGTGGCTTCCCTTCCATCCATCACAGGCATCCGCACATCCATCAGAACTACATCTGGCTGTAAAGCGGCTACCTGCTCAATGGCAGTTTCACCATTATCAGCAGTTCCCACTACTTGCAAGTCCGGCTCCAAGGTGAGCATTGCCTTCAGTCCTTGGCAAATGAGGCTTTGGTCGTCTGCCAGTAAGAGGCGAATCATAAAGAACCCTTTAGGATTAAGCTAAAGCTACTGACCTTGGTCAAAGCTTTCCAGGTTTTGTCCTAAGTATAGTTCTAAACTGAGATGCTCCTATCAGCCATCATTTTGCAACCTCTCTTAAAGGCAGCTCAACAGTAATCCGACAGCCAGCGCCTGGTTCAGTTTTCAGCTGGAAGTTGCCTTGCAAGGCTGCTACCCGTTCTCGCATTCCTTGGAGTCCAAACCCCGTGGTTTTTGAGTCACAATTGAATCCCCTACCATTATCCTCAACGGTCAGGGACACCTGTTCTGGGGTAGCATCTAGCTGAATCTGTACTTCTGTGGCTTGTGCGTGTTTGCAGATGTTGGTTAAGGCTTCTTGTACGAGTCGATAGAGGGTTTTGACGACTGGTGATGGTAGAGTAGCACCCAGGTTAATACGGGTAGAAATAGATATGCCAGTGGCTTGACGACAATCTTCTACCAAAGAGGCGATCTCTGCTGCCAAAGGCTTTTCTTCCGGCGCATCCACCCGCAAAGCGCTGACAGATTGACGTACCTCCTTGATTGCCGTTTCTCCCAGTCGTTGAGCCTGTTTTAGAAATGATTTGGCTTGCTCTGGGTTAACTTGCCAAAGTTTGGCAGCTGTTTGCAGTTGAATGTTTAGTGCCGTCAGCGCCTGTCCTAAGGAATCATGAATATCGCGGGCGATGCGGTTGCGCTCTTGCACCGCTGCGTAGTCTTCAATTTGCAAGGCATACTCTCGCAGTTGCTCGTGAGCTAGGGCAAGTTGTTGCTGCATTCGGCGCTCAGCTATCAATGTATTGACAAACTGCATCACAAATAACAATCCCAAAGCAAACATCAGAAGTTCGGATAATTGATGCATCCAGAACCGATGCAGTCCCTCCGGCATTACAAGTGGGGTAATGCTTTTGACGTACTGTACCTGATGCAAGGTAAACAAGATAAAAGACAAACTCGCAACTATCCAGCGACCCGGCAGTTCAAAGATAAAGCAACTGCGGATAACTACAATTAGGTACAGCGTTGGCAAGATGTGGAGATAGCCTAAGACTGTGCCGTAAAAAACCAAGCCCACTTCGATGGTGGTATATAACACTTTGACTGAAGTTGAACCGCTCGGCAACCTCAAACCCATCAGACCGAGCAGGGCAAGGATGAGAATGTGTTGAACGGGTAAATACCCTAGATCTAGGAGTTCCATCACAGCGAGTGAAGCGCAACTGGCGAGCATCACCCATTCTGTATAGAGCAATAAACGAATGGGATTGGGTTGGAATTTCAGGATGGAAATCATAGCAATAGCTGAGTCCAGACGTTTTATTTATTAATATCTCCAATTCCCTGCCTAGAGGGACACAGGGCGTGAGTTTACAACTTTCGTTGACCCAGGGGCTAAAGCCTCTGACGAAAGTCATAGAGAAATATACCTAGTTATGCCACGAAAGTCAGAGAGAATTTATCTATTTAGTTGCAGGGGGATTCAAGACGTTTTTCAGATGTTTATGCCGGTTTTGAACTTGTACGATTCAAGGTATCTACTTGCAGAACCAGTCGGGTTGTGAATTCATATTCAGGAGCTAACCATGACAAGTTCAACACAAATCATTCAAAGCCATATTGACAACCAACCTGCTTCAGGAAAAGACTTCAGCGGTTCTCGAAAGGACGATATTTTTTTGGGTGATGACCAGAATAATGTGGCAGATGGTAAGGAAGGGGATGACATTCTCTTTGGCAAGGGAGGGGATGACCTGCTCAATGGCGGCATTGGGGATGACCTGATTCTGGGCGGTGGGGGCAATGATTCGCTCAAGGGCGATCCCGGTCGGGATTTGATTTTCGGTGACGCAGGCGATGACCAAATTGATGGCGGTAGCGGCAGCGATTTCCTGGATGGGGGAGTTGGTAAGGACAAGATCCTGGGTGATATAGGGGATGACATTATCGTAGGTGGAGACGGGGTTGATACCCTCACCGGCGGCAGGGGCGACGATCGCTTTGTCTATTCTGGTAACCCCTTCGCTAACGGTACACCAGCACCCGCTGGCAACACCGGAATCAAAGTCTTGAATCAGCCAGATATCATCACCGATTACGAAATCCGGAAAGATCAGTTCGTCCTCGATTCCAGCGACCTTGGCATTGACAATATCATCTTCCAGAAGGGGAACTCCTCCCAGATCTCTGGCAATAGCAACGTCATCGTGCTGCTTAACCCATTCCCAGCCGCCGGTGCTGCCGCGAAAGCTATTGCAGACAACAACCAGATTACCTCAGATGAAGGCGTGTTTGTCTATTTCAACACCACCCTTGGTATCAGCCGCTTAGTCTACTCCAAAGACCTTAGTGATGGTGGTGATATCAGTGTTCTGGCGAATCTGAACAATCAGGCTGGAAATGCTGGCTTGGCGAACCTGGCAAACTTCTCTGCCAATGACTTCAGTCTCGCCTGATACCCTGTAGTGCCTGATTAACTCAAGTTGCTAGTTATCTCTCTGGGAGCGGCTAATGGCTAATGGCTAATGGCGAGATTGGTAAAAATCCTATATTAGCAATTAGCAATTAGCAATTAGCAACGCCCTTGTTTATCACTAGCAACTTGCCTTATTACTCACTTTCCGCATCCTCAAGTGTCACACTAAGGATTTTTAGGGAACAGGGAACAGGAAGACTGATTTGCGGACAAAAAAGTCTAAAAACTCAGATCTTGCACCAAGGGAGATAGAACCTCCCGCATCTCGTTCCCAGGTTGAACCTGGGAACGAGAAACGAGATGTGAGAAAAGTTACTTTCGACAACTCCTTGCATTCGTTTCCATGCCACTGGAATCAGACAGATCAACAATTACGCGTACGCATCAAGGTCAATAACCAGTTAATTCTCAACGCAGCCGCCGGGCGCTTGGTACAGATGGGAGTAGCGAAAATAGCTGGGGTAGGAAGCAACCAAGGGCGCGCTCGCTGCCTCGATATCCGCGTCCCCTTAGCAGAAGAAGGAAATCAAGAGATTAGATCGTGTCCACTGACACAACCGATGCCTAAGGACATGATATCACCTGCTCACCTGCACTCCGGGCCAGGGGCGTAGCACACTTTGCATTTAGCCCGCCGTAAGGCCATGATGGAGCAATCAATCCCGAAGTGCGATCGCAGGAGAACGGCATGGCAGACCTTAACGGCACGATGATGCAGTACTTCCACTGGTACATTCCTGATGATGGAACGCTTTGGGAAAAGGTTAAACATAACGCGAAGGAACTAGCAGATGCAGGTTTCACCGCGATGTGGCTCCCACCTGCTTATAAAGGAATCGCGGGAAAAAGCGATGTTGGATATGGCGTCTATGACTTGTTCGATTTAGGGGAATTTAACCAGAAAGGTACTATCCGCACCAAGTATGGCACTCGTCAGCAGTATACCGATGCGATTAAAGCACTGCAAGCGCAAGGCATTCAAGTCTATGGGGATGCAGTGCTGAACCACAAAATGGGTGCCGATGCGACGGAGACACCGTTAGCAACACCTTACTCGCAAGACGACCGAATCAACCCCAAAGGCGGACTGCAAAAAATCAAATGTCACACCCATTTTACTTTCCCCGGACGTGGGGGGAAATACTCGAATTTTGAGTGGCATTGGTGGCATTTTGATGGGGTGGATTATAACGAATATAATCGGAGCGATCGCAGTACGATCTATTTGCTAGAAGGGAAACGGTTCGACGACTACGTCTCCTTGGAAAAAGGTAATTTTGCTTATTTAATGGGTGGCGATTTAGATTACCAGAATGAATGGGTACGCGGTGAAATCACCTATTGGGGCAAGTGGTATCTCGACACCACAAATGTAGATGGCTTCCGTCTTGATGCGATCAAACATATTTCAGCCTGGTTCTTTCCCCTGTGGCTCGATGAATTGGAAAAACACGTTAAGAAAGATCTGTTTGCCGTAGGCGAGTATTGGTTTAACAATGTCAATACTCTGCATTGGTACGTCAATGCAGTTGGCGGCAGGATCTCAGTGTTTGACGTGCCGCTGCACTATAACTTCCATTCCGCCAGTAAATCGGGTGGCAACTACGATATGCGGCGCATTTTAGATGGAACGATGATGCAACAGCGTCCCACTCATGCGGTCACATTTGTAGAAAATCACGATTCTCAGCCATTACAAGTTTTAGAATCCGTTGTTGAACCTTGGTTTAAACCTTTAGCTTACGCCCTGATTCTGTTGCGACAAGAAGGCTATCCTTGCGTATTTTACGCTGATTATTACGGCGCGGAATACGAAGATTGGGGACGGGATGGAAATCGGTACAAGATTTTTATGCCTTCTCACCGTTGGCTAATTGATAAGTTTCTTTATGCGCGTCAGAACTACGCTTATGGACCACAATACGACTATTTCGATCATTGGAATACCATCGGTTGGACGCGCTTAGGTGATGAAAATCATCCTAAAGCAATGGCAGTAATTATGAGCGATGGTCAGGCAGGTTTCAAGTGGATGGAAGTCGGTAAACCTCATGGGACTTTTATTGACTTGACCGAACACATTAAAGAACCCGTATATACCAACGAATGGGGCTGGGGTGAATTCCGCTGTCTGGGCGGTTCCGTATCAGTTTGGGTTCAGGTTTAGACAACATCGATCCGCAGGCGATCGCTACCCAATGAACGTGGCGATCGCCTGCATTGACTGTCAATCTTCGATTGCTAAGTAGGTACAAGTAAATCAAGTAAAAATAGTTATGCAAGTGTGGGAGGGGCTTCCGTACTTACTGTGCTAAAATATTAGGAAAGTGCCAAAAAAGCAAAGCTATAGCTTGAAAATTTTGAAAATTTCTAAATCCAAATCCACATCGTTTTAATAACTTTAACTTGTTATTGATTCCTTCTACTATTCCATTGGTTGTTCTTTGTTCAAAATAACCAACTATCTGGGCTAGCCAACGCTTAATTGTTTTTCCACTTTTTTTGTAGTATGGTTCGGCCTTTTCTCACCAATCAATTAGTTCTAAAGTCCCCGATCCTACATCCTGGTTTTTCTCAAATAAAAGGTGAAACTCTTCTTTTAATTCATGCATAATTTCTATTAATGGTGAAGCTTTTTTGGCTTTTTATAATTTCATACAACTTATTTTCGGCTGTCAATAAAACAGGACTTACGCAAGTGTCACAATCGGTGGTTGGTGCGTGACGCTACAAGTCTAATTGCTGCGTTCAAATATGCTCGCAGCGTCACGCACCCGGAGCGAAAAAATGTGCCAGTTGCGTAAGTCCTGTAAAATATATTTACTTCCTTTCAACCCATCAAAAATGCGGGTTCTTTCTTTGAGATTAAGGGTTGTTTTTGAGAAAAGCTTGATTTAATTCTTCATGAATCATTTTTGTCACATGAAATCTGTCTGCTGTTACGTCAGCATTTGGACAAACTTTTTGGATTAATGATTTATAGTTGCCTGTCATATCCATACTAACTTCTTGGATTTGAGCCAAGATTTTTTCTCCCCAAGAACGCATCACTTTCTCAATTTCAGACTGTTTTCTCTCTGCAACTAACCCAATTAATTTATGACTCTCTAAATCTACTAAAACTACAATAAATTTTCCTTGTCCTTTGACCAAACTAATTTCATCTATCCTTTTCGCAAATTGTCAAGCTCAATAGGTAGAATAGTGTAAAAAACATGACCATTGACTCAACTTATTCTGATGTTAGGAAAAGTTATAAATTTGTCCGACTGGCAAACTCCTTTTGTTCTGAACCGCAATCTATCTGTTAGGTCTATAGTTATCGTATGTATTTTTGTCCTTTTCAATAATTTTAGTGCAACCTTGGGGGCTGATGTTCTGGCTGAAAATGTTTTACTCCTCCAAATAGTAGCATTAAGTATGTATATGTGTGATGGAGTAGAATACGCTACTGCAAGTTTAACTGGGAACTTTCAAGGTCAAGGAACAACACATAAATTTGTGCCACTTTTGCAAATTGGATTAGGAACTAATATGGTGATTGCCCTAGGAGTTGGGCTGGCTGCTGTCTTTTTTCCTGACCCTATATTTCATATTTTCACTAACCATTCTGAATTGGTGGAAGCAATTAAAGTTTATATCCCTTGGGTAGTCCTCGTCGTAGTGGGTTCGGGAGTTGCTTATATTCTAGATGGATATTTTGCAGGCTTGGGTGAGGGATCTGCTGTACGCAATACCTATTTGGTCAGTGGCTCGGTGGGACTTATCTTTCTATCTTTAGCAACCTTTTATTTTCATAGCAATCATTTTTTATGGTTAGCTTTATTCACGTTCATGTTGTCTTGCAGTTTAACTATGGCAATACAGATACCTATGACATTGCAATCAAATGAGGAAAAGGAGGTTGTTGCCAACTTGTGAACGCTCAAGACCGTTTTGTGCTGGAGTTTTTAACCCAGTCCTTTCAGGCTGCACGCTAGGGAATGGCTGGACCTTATTTACTCCCCCTGCCTCAAGCCGTGCCAACACCTCATACCGCCCAAACCCTGATTGTCCTGTAGTACCTTGGAGGGCTACAATCATTATTAACATCAGTGAAATAAGAAATACAAATGAAATACAGAAAATTGGGCAAAAGTGAATTGCATATTTCTGAAATCAGTCTTGGTTCCTGGGGTATTTATGAGGGTGTAGAACAACAAAATGCAGTGGCTTGCATTTACAAAGCCTTTGATGTTGGCATTAACTTCATTGATACTTCTAATTCTTATGCGGCTGGTGGCGCTGAGTCATTTCTGGGGGAAGTATTACAAGGAATTGATCGCTCCGAGTATATCCTGGCGACCAAAGTATTCTTCCCTACCTCACCTACGGACAAAGGACTGTCAGCAGCCCAGATTAGGAAGCAAATTGATGCTTCCTTAAACCGATTGCGTACCGATTATGTTGACCTGTATCAATGCCATCGCTACGATCCGGATACACCTTTGGAGGAAACAATGATGGCACTGACTGAGGTAGTGTGTCAGGGAAAAGCTCGTTACATTGGCTTTAGCGAGTGGACTGGGGAGCAAATTCAGTCGGCGCTTGATATTGCTGATGTTGAAGGCTTTGTTTCCAGTCAGCCTCAGTATTCTATGCTGTGGCGTGACCCGGAAGCGGAAGTGTTTCCATTGTGTGCAGCTAATGGTATTGGTCAGATTGTTTGGTCGCCATTAGCTCAAGGTGTACTGACAGGCAAATACCAGCCAGGACAAGTTCCACCTGAAAATTCTCGCGCTGCAAATGAGAAAATGAATTGGTATTTGCTGCAAGAGTTGTTTAGTGATTCTATTCTCACAGCAGTACAGAACCTCAAACCCATTGCCCAGGACTTAGGTTTGAGTATGGCACAGTTAGCTCTGGCTTGGGTACTAGGTTCTGAGTATGTATCTTCAGCGATTATTGGTGCTAGTCGTCCGGAACAAATTGTGGATAACGCTGCTGCATCAGGAGTACAACTGGATGCAGATGTATTGGCAGCAATTGACAATGTACTTGTATCAGTTATTTGCAAGTGAGGAGAGTATTTATCCCTATCTCGGCAAGATTATCAAGACACAACCAAGATGACTTCAAGATGACTTAAATCGTTAAGAAATGTATGCGATCGCTCTAGAAACTCAAGAATTTACAATGTAATAGTCTTCGTGTATTATTTCCATGTCAAGGTAGAAATCAGATTTTATGGATAGCCTGAATAATAAAGAAGTTGTCAGACAGTTTTTTGAAATTTATAACAATCAAGATTACGAAGCTGCGTATAAGTATATTGCGCCGAATTATATAGATCATGGGCTACCTCAAGTGCGCAGCGTCGAGGATGCGATTGAGATATTGAAGGGGACTCACAAAGCCTTTCCAGATATCAAAGTGGTGATCGACGATCTGATTGAAGAAAACGAAAAAGTTGTCTTTCGAGGTCACTTTACAGCTACGCATCTGGGTGAATTTGTGGGAATAGCTCCCAGTGGCGTAAAAGTAGAATTTGAGGCATTAGAAATATTCAAGATTGAGAATCAGAAGATTACAGAATCTTGGGGGTATTGGCCTATGCATACCATTATAAATCAGATTACTGCTGCCGAGAAATTTAAGTAGGAAATTGTTATGTATCTGTTAAAAAACAGAGGAGAACAGAAAGGCGTAGTGTGACAACTACGTTTTAAGTTTGTATGTCAGAGTTACCGCTCCTGTTTCAAAATGTTCAGCCTTGACCAAATCAAATTTGGTTTCCTTGGGATCGTTCGGAAATAATTGGATTCCACTTCCAATAACGATCGGGAATATGCAAAGAATCATTTCATCAATTGCTCCGAGATTGAGAAGTTCAGAAATTATTTGTCCGCCACCAACGACATAAATATCTTTCTGACTTTCGGTTCTGATTTTGTCAATAGTCTTCTTGTCCAGTTGTAGGAGAACCTCTGTATTGTCGGTCTGTGGTGTGTAGTTCTCGTTGGTTGTTATAAGGTAAATTCTACAGTTACTCTCAGCCCATTTGCCGCCCATATTACGGCTTGCATATACTAGGTCTTCTTCCTATGTTTTTCTTCCAATTATAACTGTATCGATGCCCGATAAGAATTGGGTATATCCGTGGTCAATCCCTTTTGGATTGGGGAATTCAAGAAGCCAATCCAAAGAATCATTTTTTCTGGCGATGTATCCGTCAAGTGTTGTCCCGATGAAAACTTTGATTTTGCTCGTATTCATTGTGTTTTAACCTCGTCAAACTCACGTTAACCTTTAAGAATTTAGACTTACTGTGAGGGTCTCCATATTTTCAAGATGACTTGTATCATTCCAGACAATAAGACACCAGCGTTTGTTAACATACTCAAAAACGCAGAGGTTCCCATTATGCAGCTGGAAGCGCCAACTATTTCCAGGTGGAAGATTAAGCACTACTTCAAAAAAACTCATCAAGAGACAACCATGAGTAACCACCACAACGGTTTCATCTAAATGTCGTTCAGCAATCGCATTCAGGACACGAAAGCCTCTGTCCATACATTGCCTTAAACTTTCTCCTTCTGGGATGACGTATTCAAAGCCAATACGTTCATAGTCTTGCCGCTCCTGGGGAAACTTCTTGTGCATTTCAGAGACTGTTAATCCCTGAAATATTCCCATATTCCACTCTCGTAATTCCGAGTCAAAAATAACTTTCTTTCCACATATTTCAGCAATGATGTTGGCCGTTTGAACAGCACGACCCAGGTCACTGCTGTAAAAAGTGGTGAATGAAAGACGGCGTAAGCGATCGGCAATGGCATGGGCCTGCCGGATGCCTTTGGGTGTCAATGGACTATCGAGTTGCCCCGTCGCCTTGTTCTGTACATTCCACTCGGTTTCCCCATGGCGTACAATGACCAGTTTCATCTGTCTTCCCTCCTGGAGACTCCCGCCATAACGGTACGACCTTTGGCGGTGAGAGGAAAGGAGGGGCAAGGTCTATGCCGCATACGAATAACCATCCTTTTTGTGAATAGCTGTGCAAGCTT
>NZ_BLAY01000132.1 GCF_020521235.1 Microseira wollei NIES-4236
CTGAAGCAATCTGGTGTTGCAACCACTCTTGTAATGTCGCAATTTGTTTGTTTAAATCAGCGATTGTTTCGTTTTGAACTGCCGCTTGTTGTTGCAAGGTAGCATGGCTTTCTTGTTGAGCCGCCGCTGAAGCAATCTGGTGTTGCAACCACTCTTGTAATGTCGCAATTTGTTTGTTTAAATCAGCGATTGTTTCGTTTTGAACTGCCGCTTGTTGTTGCAAGGTAGCATGGCTTTCTTGTTGAGCCGCCGCCTCAGCCATCTGCTGTTGCAACTGATTTTGTAACGTGGCAATTTGTTTGTTTAAATCAGCGATTGTTTCGTTTTGAACTGCCGCTTGTTGTTGCCAATTACTATTGCTTTCTTGTTGAGCCGCCGCCTCAGCCATCTGCTGTTGCAACTGATTTTGTAACGTGGCAATTTGTTTGTTTAAATCAGCGATGGTTTCGTTTTGAACTGCCGCTTGTTGTTGCCAATTACTATTGCTTTCCTGTTGAGCCGCCGCCTCAGCCATCTGCTGTTGCAACTGATTTTGTAACGTCGCGATTTGTTGGTTTAAATCGGCGATGGTTTCCCCTTGCGCCGCCGCTTGTTGTTGTAAAGTACTATTGCTTTCTTGTTGAGCCGCCGCCTCAGCCATCTGCTGTTGCAATTTGTCAATAACAGCGGATTTTTCTGCTAACTCTTGTTGTAGAGCTTGCAGCTTCTCCAGGGATACACCTTGTTCTTCTGGGGCTGTAGCCTGAGTTGGTGGTTCTAGAGTAGCATTCGCTGCGAGCGCGCCACTAGCAGCTGGCTGTATTTCAGGCGTGGGATCTGATTTTTTAGCGGTTGTTTCCTTCTTGGCACGCGGCGCAGTTTTAGGGCGTGCAGGTTTAGAACTTTGAGTTTTTTTCGGCATTAAATTCATCTCCCAACGCATTCACAGATTGACATCCGCCTCCACTTGAAACACTGGGAATGTTCCATCTTCCAGCGATTGAGCTTTGCTGAGACTCTCCCCTCTTTGTTTTCAGCTATTCGGGCAGGATTTAATCGTACATCGAGCTATTAGTATTTGTCAATTTTGGAGCGATCTTTCTGCCAAAATTGATCTGTCTTTCATCCTTCGCCAACATTTTTATGACAAAGGGTGAAAGACTTGTTGTTTAAAATCAAGAATTATTGAAAATCGTCAAGAATTAATAAAATTATTGTCTCAGCTATTGACTTTTTTCCCGTTTGTGGGTGGAGCGGTGAGCGTTAGCCCAGCTTTCCCCAGGAATCCCATTCCGTTCCACCCAAGCTACAACAGCTAAACCCGTTCGTCAAATCTGGTGCGAAAACCACCATATTTAATCCAGTATTGCTTCAAAGCATGGTGAGGCGTATGTAAACTTGCCTTTGCTCGATAAAGAATCACCTGACGATGATCGCCCATCCAAATTTTGCCAACTGGTTCAACAGATAACAATGCCCCTCCTAAAGCCGCGATGCAGTCAGAAAATCGGTCCAGCGCGCTATAATCAACCGTTTCATAAATAAAAAAATTGCCCGAACAAATCAAATGTCGGCTGCGAATCCAGCATTGCATCTTTTTTTGCGCTTGGGGTGGTAGCATAGCCGCTTTTACACGAACTTCAGTTCGCTCCTGTAATGCGTTCATAAAACTACCTCCTCAAAGTCGATCTAGAGGGAGTTCGTCAGCAAAACTTGCACGCTTTTCAAACTGCAACGGTCCAAAGGTAGATCCCCAGACTTGTTGATGGTTTTCCATATCCATACCTCGATCTAAACTGAGCCAGGTTGTTTCCGTAATCTCTACATCGCTGATCAAATATGTCAAACAGCCGTTGCGTTCGATCAAACACTTGTTACCCGGTTCCACACTGCCTCGAAACATCTCGCCCTCGCGTTTGAAAATCATCGAGCAGTGATATCGTCGTTCGATGCAGTTGGGTGTAATAGTTCTGAGAATGCTTAATTCTCTCGCCGCCCCGGCGTATAGCATCGGATCGTCCAGACCATAATTTTCGATATAAATTTGGTCGCCACAGTCAATTAATCGATGGACGCCCTGACGGTAGGGACTCCACAAATCGTGGTCGTAAACTTGTTCCGAGTAAAAACCAATGGCATTAAAAAACTCAAACGGTAGCGGACGAAAAAAGATATGAATATGGGCGAATTGTCGAGGCTTTTCAAAGGATTGCTTGTAATTGCTGAAATCCCCTGCCATCCACTGCGCCAGCGTTACTAGATCGTTTGTTTTGACTGAAGTCATAAATCAAGACGAAGAACGAATTTCCGATGAGAAAGATGCAGTCACCACTCCACTTCCAGCGCTGGTTTTGATTAGCGATACCCGAAAGCGTAAGTTTGGATTGGCAAACCAGATTTTTTCCTCAGCTGCGGCGCGGTCGTAACTTGTCAGCAGCACAAAAGTTTCGTCCTCTGTAAAGTGATAATCACCCGCCGCCGCCACGGTTTCAGCGTATCCTTGATCGCGAAGTAATTTACCTCGTTTGGGGACATCTGGATCTGGTACAGGTATCAAGACGCTAGTGCCTTTTATTTCTGCATTTTCATCCCAATCCGATTGTCCTTCCCAGGTCATGCGAAAGGGAGATACTATCTTGCTTGGGTCGATGTTATACAACTTACAAAGCTCTAGCACTGCCGGATCTTCTGGTGAGAGGGCAATGATATCGATCTCTGATTGTACGGCTTCAAAGTGGCTGAAAGCCAAATGATGGGCGCTGCGCTGCGATCGCCAATGCCCAATTGACCGCTCCACAAACTCAGTAATATCCATTGGTTTTATTAATCAACTTTCCCCACAATAACTGAGCCAAGATCTCGTTCTTTACAGCGGATTGCAGCCGTTGATGGTACACCTTCGTTTGTGTAGGGGCAGCATTAATACTGCCCCTACACAAACTAAGCCTTAAGGCTTTCCTTCACTCGAAAAGCAATCCGGTAAATGAGTTTGATTGTTCGGTTTGATACATTTGATCCATTTCTCTCATGGTTTAATCGGCTAATGGGGAAATAGTCCGACCGCTGACTAGACTGAGGGTTCAAAGCCAAGTTTTGATACCCGTAGCAATGTCAATTAGAAATTGCACCAGGTTTCTGAATTTAAATCCGTCAGGACTGACGCAAACAAACCCGGTTTCTCCGAATAAAAATCGTTAGTTTGGGAACCAGAGATATGCCTCCGGCACGCTGCGCGAACGACGGTCGAAACCGGGTTTCTGGCAACGCCCTTGCGTCAGTCCTGTCAGTGCCAAAATACTAACAACGATCGGGTGTGAAAGCAGTTTTTTAGCACTCCTATGCGCTCGCTACCAAAAAATTCCCTTTGCTTGCCACAATAGCAGAGATTGTGTCTCTGCTATGGGGTGGGTTCTATAGACTAGACAATCTCAGTGATGCTGACAATCTTGCCGCTGGTGCGGTTAATCCGCTGAATCTGAGGAGTCATGCGATCGCCGGGAACAATATACTCCGTCTTGCTGACGCGGCGGGGGCTGTCAAATTTAGAACCCTGCACCACGATTTTGAACCGCTTTTTGTTCGCTTCACCAGAACCACCCAGATTTACATCCGCTGGTTTTACTTGATTCGGACTGTTGGTCGCAACTGCATAAACCAGTTGAGATGCTTTAACTGCGCTATCAATTTGAGCCGGACCCCGATCCAGCGCAAACGTGCGGTTATAGGTAACCTGACTCTTTCCAACTTCTGTTTTTGCGCCCCGATTGTAAGGCACAATATTTTCGCCAAAAGCCGACTGGTACTCTTCGCTGTCGATGTAGGAATCGATCTCGGCGTCGTATCCTTCTGCGACGCAACGAACGAGGTGCTGGGAAATTTCCGCCTGAGACTGGGGCGGACGGCCCAGGAAATGTTTAAAGTTCAGTTCTACAAAACGGTAGGGAGCGCACTTTTCAAAATACCGAGAACGATAGAATTCCGACTTACCCACCGCCCGGACAAACTCCCGCACCGAGATGCTACCATCTGCCAATTGGGATTCTGCCGTCACCAGGCGTTCGCTTTCCATGATGTGGGGATTGCCTAAAACCTGCTTATAGACGGCGCGAATAATTGCCTGCACTTCATCTTGGGTGCGGGGAGTGCGGAGTTCCATTGCTGTCATGGTTGGCATAGCTAAACTACTCCTCAAACTTGTTTTACTCAGAAATCAGAATTCAAAACTCGCCCAATCATTAATGCAAGTTGCAAGCTTGCTAATTGTTAATTGCTAATTGTTAATTGCTAATGGCTAATTGCTAATATCAGATTTTTACTTCCATTAGCCATTAGCCATTAGCCATTAGCCATTAGCTAGGAGCTTTTACACAGGCGTGATGCTGGCGATTACACCACCCTGCTTGTGAATCCGTTGATACTCTTCGGAAAGCTTATCGAACGGAACCAAGTAGACTTGATTGCTGCGGCGGAACTGGGAAATCCGATTAACCGCTTTGGAACGGTAGCCAGTAACTTCGATGCGGAAGACTTTGCCGCCTTCGCTCGCTCCCGTGCCCAGACGAACCCGCGCGCCCACTGGTGGATTGCGGAACGTTGTCCCTGGTGGAACCACTGGGGTTGGCGTTGCATTAATCACCAATGAGTTGAGCTTGGGAGTCTTACCTGCCAAGTCTGCCTTGAGAGAACTGGTGGAAGCACCCCGCACCAATTGGAAGGTATGGGTAAAGCCGATCATGTGGCTAATTGCTTCGGTCTTGTAGCCCCGGATGTAAGGCACAATGTTCTCTCCGAAGACGCTCTGATATTCGTCGCTGTCGATGTAGGAGTCGATTTCAGCGCCAAAGTCGCCCGCATCCAAGATGGCACTGTGGGCTTTCATTTCTTCGTAGCTGTTGGGGGCACGACCGAGCAAATGCCGGAAGTTCAACTCGATAAACCGATAGCGGGGGCAATCTGCAAAGCGCGACCAGTAAAGATCCGACTTGGCCACAGCGCGGACAAACTCGCGGACGCTCAGTTCGCCCCGCTTAAACTGTGACTCCGGTACTGCCAGACGCTCGCTTTCCATGACGTAGGCATTGCCCAACACTTGTCTGTAGACGGCTTTGATTAAGGTTTCCGCTTCTTGATTAGAAGTACCGGGAACCCACTCCAACGGGGGAGTTTCGTCAAACAGGCTAACTCCTAAGCGTGACGCTGGTCCAAAAGGCATTCAGCCAATCTCCTAGTTAAAGAAATACGCTGAGATCGATTTTGCAATAGAAAGCAGACACAATTCAAACTTTCGCTTAAATTGACGGAAAGCTTCCTGCTTCTACCAGGGGAGTCGGCTCCTAACCTGTCCACAGGCATAAATTCCGCGCTTGCCGCCCGTACTCAGATGAGAGCAAAATGATGAATTGCTTTTGCCTGCAAAAAATTTTAGGCTTCCGAGTTGCCATCAACTCTGGGAGCCGGGAAAGCCATCACCTGTATGAGTTTCATCAACTCGATACAAAGCTGTGACGCCTTGCACTTCCCGATCTTCCTACAAGCATGTCACTAAAAATATTAAAAATTGTTGAGCTTGATTGTGTAGATTGGTTACATTAATGAAAAAAAACCTCAATGGTGGTATGAGCGCCCGGATTTCAGAGCCTTGGTTGGTTTTGGCAGCGCGATTCCCCTGAGGGGAGGCGACGCGAACACCAGCCGTCAAGATTAAAATTCCGCTTTGAATTGTAAAGTTTCTGAGAACGGATTTACTCGGTAGCGCCTGCCTGCTGTAACAGTTGTGCCGCCCTGACGGAACGGAACGATCGCTTGGCTTCACTCAATGGGGTTGCCCAAGAGCGGGTTCTGGGATGAAAGTCCGCACCATGTGCCAGCAGCAGTTCCATCTAGATCGAAGCAAGGGTACTCCCGCCACACTGTAGGTTGGCGGCGAGGGGAATTGGGGGTCTTCTGAAATGCTGCACCAACAGTGCATCCTTAACCACTTGTTGTCTTAATTTTCTTTCTGAGACTACGAATGTATTCACGAATTACCTCTGTTTGACTTCTGCTCTCTTGTTTGCAATAGGCTTTCAGTGTCTCCAGTTCTGATTCGGGGAGCCTGATTGTCAAAGGTTTGTCGCTGGTCATACTGCAATCTTCATTAAATATACAGTACAATGTTAACATGATGCTAACTTACCAGTACAAACTCAGACCCACGAAGGAACAGGTTGTCACGTTTGAAACCTGGGGCGAGTTACTGCGTCGTCATTGGAACTATGCACTAGGCCAGAGACTGGATTGGCTGACTCGTACAAGGTCACAGATTGACCGTTGCAGCCTTGTTTCTGAGCCAATTGGTGAAGTTCCAGAAAAAGTTGATTACTACACACAAGCAAGTGACCTTAAGCGAACTAAAGAGTTATATCCGGACTACAAAAACATTTACACCGACTGCCAACAGCAAAACCTAATGAGGTTAGATAAGGCAGGGAAACGTTGGTTAGTACCGGATAAAAACGGAAAGCGAGGAGGAAGACCGCGTTTTAAGAAGCGCGGTGACATTTGTTCGTTTACTTTTCCACGTGTTAACTGTCCAAAAGCCGGCGCGCATTTAGCTGGTAATACACTGAAACTGTCGAAGATTGGTGAGGTTGAGGTTGTCCTGCATCGACCAATCCCAGAGGGGTTCGAGGCCAAGCAAGCAACAATTCTGAAAAAGGCGGATGGCTGGTATGTCAGCTTTTATCTAGAGGAAAAAACTGTTCCTATTCCCCTACGAATCAACGAAATAAAAACTGCTACTGGCATAGATGTTGGCCTGGAACCAAATAACCACTGCTGAAGGAAAAAGCATTGCAGTGCCGCAGTATTACCGTAAAACACAAGCAACATTAGCTCGTCAGCCACGGCAAATTGCACGTAAAACAAAGGGATATAAGAATTACCAGAAGCAAGCTAATAAGGTAGCTAGACTTCACCTCCACATCGCCAGACAAAGAAGAGAATTTCATTATCAAGTAGCTAATTGGTTGGTCAATTCCTATGACTTGAACCTGAATATTAAAGGCTTAGCCAGAACGCCGCTAGCTAAGTCAATACTTGATGTCGCCTGGGGCGCATTCCTCGAAGTTATGCCAGCAGTAGCGGTCAAACGCGGTAAGCATACAAAAGGCGTTGATCCGAGAGGCACAAGCATTCAGTGTTCTGGTTGTGGTCAGAGAGTCGAAAAAACCCTGGCAGTTCGCGTTCATAGTTGTTCCTGTGGGCTAGTCATTGACCGGGACTGGAACAGTGCAAGGAATCTTTTAAACCTTGGGTCGGTTGGACTACCGATTCCTGGCTGTGGAGGCTTAGACGTTGGTCAGCCTATGAAGCAGCAAGTCTCCGAAGTGAATCTGAGATGCTCCCACTACACTGCTTGCAGTTAGTGGGAGAGTTGTCACTGTCAACTGCCAGGTACAAAGCCGTATCGCCAATCTTGTTGGTGGCATCAATATCTGCCCCCAAGTCAATCAAACGCCGGATCGCATCCACCAGACCAAACCGAGCTACGGACATCAGCACTGTTTCTAGGTAATTTTTTTTACCAGTTATATCCGCTCCCCGAGCGAGCAAGGCATGGATAATATCGTGTCCGGTTGCATCGGGTGCGTTGGGAGAGCAAAGGGGATGGGGGAGCAAAGGGGAGAAAAAACGCTTTTTCGCACAATCAACTATACACAACTGATCTCTCGCGGACATGATATAATATGCGAATCTCCGCGCTCCGCTGCGTACATTAGCGCGGTGTAGTTGGCATCATTTTTGACATTAACATCGGCTCCGTGCGCCAGCAGAATGTTAACTACATCCAGGTGGCCCTCTGCTGCTGCCCACATGAGGGCGGTGTTGCTCTCTCCAACTGGCGTGACTCCCCCAGTCACATTAACGTTTGCTCCTTGAGCTAAAACAGCTTCGACTGTTTTAGCATCACCCCTCAATTGCTGGTCTAATGAAGACATTTATGCCCCACTGCATAGTTTTACTTTAAACTTGGCGGGCTATCTAATTCCTGGTCTGCAAGCCCGATAGACCATCAACTAAGATCCTACTAACGCAAGTTGCTAGTTATAAACTTTGGCGTTGCTAATTGCTAATTGCTAATTGCTAATATAGGATTTTTACTGACATTAGCCATGAGCCATTAGCGATTAGCTGCTATGCATGAGATAACTAGCAACTTGAGTTACTATCACTGTGAGGGACAACTATTATGGCAGTGGTCATTCCATTGAAAGCGATCGCTCTATCTCCCGGCAGCCATTTGGTGATTAACGATGTCACCTGGGAGCAATATGAAGCCTTGCTGGAAGAACTAGGTGAAGAACGCCGCATTCCTAGAATTAATTATTGCAATGGGAGCCTAGAACTGATGTCACCCCTACCCGCTCACGAACGTCCTCATCGCATCATTGCCTACATTGTGACTGCTATCTTGGATGCCCAAGGGAGAGACTGGGAAGATTTCGGCGCTACCACGTTTAAGAAACCCACACAAGCTGGATTAGAACCGGATACTTGTTTTTATATCCAGAATGCGGAAAGGGTGCGTTCTCTAATGCGAATGAACATGGATGAAGATCCACCCCCCGATCTGGCAATTGAAACTGATGTTACTTCTCGAACAACTTTGGAGGCATACGCAATTTTAAAAGTACCAGAAGTTTGGATATACAACAATGAAAAACTGAAAATCTGGCTATTGCGAGATGGCAATTATTGCGAATCTGATTCCAGTTCCATATTCCCCGACTTACCGATTATCGAAATGATACCCCGCTTGGTAAAACAAGCTTTTCAAGAAGGCAGCAGCAAAATGCTGAGAGAACTCAGACAGCAAATGCAACAGGAGGGCTAATATGCCAGTCACCACACCAATTCGTCAGATTCAGCTACAACCGGGAAGTGTTGTGATAATTCCCAACATTAGCTGGCAAGAGTTTGAGCAAATTTTAGAAGAGTTAGGCGAAAAACGCAGCACCCGCATCGCATATAGCAAAGAAACATTAGAAATCATGTCACCCTTACCGCAGCACGAACGAGCAATTGTCGTTATTAGCGACTTGGTTAAGACATTGTTGCGGAAGCAGCAACGCCCTTGGGAATCACTACGCTCAACCACATTTAAGCGCCAGGGAATCGCCGGGATTGAGCCAGATGACTGTTTCTATATTCAGAATTATCGGGCGATTATTGGCAAAGATAAAATCGATCTCGCGAGGGACCCTCCTCCTGATTTGGCAATTGAAAGCGATCTGACTTCCAAGACAGAAACAGATGCATACACAGCTATAAAGGTTCCGGAGTTATGGATATATGGAGCAGGTAAGCTCGTTATCAATTTGCTGCAAAATGATGAGTATGTCGAGTCAATCGCGAGTCCGACATTTCCAGATTTGCCGATAACCGACATCATTCCCAGAATGGTTGAGCGGGCAAGGGAAATCGGTATGTATCAAGTGTTGCTGGAATTTGAAGCATGGTTGGATGCTAGTTTAAGATGTGAGTAACGCTTCACGCACCCACTGCCGAAATGCTCTTCTTGCTGCACTAGATCCCTCTGTCTCGCTCAATTTCAAAAACTGTAAAATTCCCTCAATAATAGGCAAATTCCCAAATGTCGGGCTAGTTTCTACCTGCACATACTCGCCTTCACCCAAGACGAATACTTGCAATTTGCCATCTCCATAACACCACAGTTCCGGCACACCTAAAGCCAGATAAGCTGAAAGCTGAGTCTTGGAAGTTACGTCTATTTCAACTGCTAAATCTGGTGGTGGATCGACTGAAAGATCCAGCCGTCGCTTCCCTATCATTCGGCGAGCATTTTGGATATAAAAACAGGTATCTGGTTCTAAACCTGCTGCCATTTCTCGACGCTTAAATGTTGTCGATCCGTAAGATTGCCAGTCGAGTTCTAACTCATCAAGCAGCAGCTTAATCATGTCGCCGATCAATTCTTTATTAATTTCATGTTCTGGTAACGGCATCCGAATCTCTAAAACCTCCTGAAAATAGGCAACTCGTGCAGCGCGATGCTCTCCCAGTTCATCTAAAATTGCTTCAAATTCTGCCCAACTAATATCGCGCAATGTCAAGTACTGCCCTGGTTGAACGTCGATCTGACGCAGTTGTAGTGTTACGACCATTGCATCCTCCGTACCGTTTACGTCTATAATATCGGGATGCTCAAATTCGGAAGGATTTTAGGCGCTCGATTAGATGGTCAAAATAGGGTGCGATCGCATCTTCCCCTTCCCCATCTATCCGCTTCAAACTCGCCGTTTTAATTCCTTCTAACCCAACTACCATCGCGTCCAAAGGTACTTGTAATTCTTGATACAGCAATTTCATATAGTCCAACCCTGTATCGCTTGTATATTCGGTATTTTTCCCCGCTATTCCGTAAGTAATGCAGCGCAGAAAGTGCCAAAAATCACGCCAGCACGCTTCGGCTCGCGGGGCGGGGTATAAACCGCCACCGGGTTGGGTAATATCGGGAAAGGTTGTGAGGACAACTTGCCTAGCTTCGTCTACAATTTCGGTGACGCGATCGCGCAACAGTTTCGCTACTGGAATCAAGTCTGAAGTTGCGGGAGAAAGGTTTTGGATCTGTTGGAAATCTTCATCGGTGAGATATCGTCCCTCATCGTCCGCTGCTTGGAATAGCGGGATAATCGCAGGTGGATGCGTCGCTTCCCAGCCTGAAAAACTGACAATTCTGGCTTTTTTAATCAGTTCTTTAACTGCTTCGCTGAGTGCAGGTTTCATAGTTCAATATCCGTTAATGGAGCTTTTGGTCTACAAGTTCACGATCCACTGAATATCATCACAGGTAACTAACTGGGAAGCACGCTCTAAGAAAACTCCTGGTCAATCATTTTTCTAACCTCTGCATTTAGCTCAGGAACTTTGTTGGTCACAACATCCCACACAATATCGTAGTCAACGCCAAAATAATTATGAATTAATCTGTCACGCATTCCAGCAATTGCTCGCCAATCAATGGCACTGTACTTTTGACGCAATGGATTTTGCAATTGTTTAACCGCCTCACCAATCACCTCAATACTACGTACATAAGCTCGTTTCAATGTTTCATCTTCCACAAAGGTAGCTTTGTCTAACCCACTATAATTGGCTATGATATAGGCTGTCTCGTCGAGGATGTGCTGTAGATACTCACGTGCCGACGGAGACATATTCAACCTCGCGCAAAATGTGTGGACCAATATAAGGACTTAATGACTCGATAGTAATAAGGTCAACTGCCCTATCGAAAATATCTTCCAGAAAAAATGACAACTGCATGAAGTTATCAAATGTTTTTTTGTCTGGAGCAAAGACAACAAGAATATCGACATCGCTTTCAGCATGGATATCTGTATCGCGCACAAACGAACCAAAAAGTCCACAACGTTCAACACCAAAACGTTGTAATTCTTGTTGATGCTCTCGGAGAAGAGATATCACTTGATTTTTAGTTTGTACAGGCATCGCTTGCTGCGCCAACCCATCTGTCTTTGAGTTTATCACAGTCCCATTTTTGAGCAGATATGCGAGCCTGTTTTTTGTTTTCATCGCTATCTTTGTTCGGTAACTAGGGTAAGGCTATCCCACTTTCCCTTGTCGTCGTAGGTGCGAATCATGCGTTGGCGCAATCTTGGTTGAATTAACCAGCTAACTTCCATAAAAAAGGCATTTCCTGGGGTAATCTGAGTTGGACAGGTTGAAGCTGCGCCATCGGGCAATAACAAAATCTGATATTGTTGGGAATTTTGCTCAAAATTGAGGCGCAATTGCTTGCTGTCCTCGGCAATTTTGAGCGGACAATCTGTTTCCTGAACCGATGCAAGTACGAGCTGGTTTTCGCTGAGGCGATCGCATTTCAGGCTAGTATTAGCAGTCACCGATGGACGCCCATCTGGATACAGGGTGACGGCTTCTCCCTCCCACTCGCCCAGAAAGTCATCGAGGGCTAACGGTGGACGTTCTGGGGCTGTTGTTCCGACACGTCGCTCTCGCACCAACGTTAGCTTAAATAGCTGGCTATTGGCGGCATCAAACTGTTGAATCAAACGCATCCGGCGATCGCTTTCTTTAAAACCGAACTCGGCACCAAATAGAGTACCAGTAGCAAAGTACGGCGAACCTTCGCTAAAAGCGCCCATCTCAAAAAATAAAGCACCGGAACTCGGCGCACTGAAGTCGAAAGCGAGTTCTTGGGGCTTTAGTTCGGATGAACCGGGGGCGGTAGGATAGTAGCGACGCAAAGCTAGGTGAATCGTTTGATTTTCGTTCACCCCTGTCAGCGAGATAACGCTTGGAATATCATCAATGAGTTCTCCCTGGGGCGAGAGGTGCGTAAATGACCCCTCCCACTCTCCCAGATTTTCCAGTACGCACTCCCATTGCTTTTTCATTACCAATCGTCTTCCTCTGTTTTGCGCTCAAGTTGAGTAATTGCCAACTTTAGTACCTGTTGCAACACTGTTTCTGATTCTTCGGATAATGCGGCTTGCAAAGGTTCTATAGCTGAGGGATCGCCTACTTTCATCAACGCCAGCGCCGCGGCTTTGCGGGTTTCCCCATCAGCATGATGCAATAATTGGGCCAGATTGGGAATTGCCGGTTGATAACCTAAGTTACCCAAAACCGCTGCTGCTTCGCACCGCACGTTCGCGTCCGAGTCCGTAAGCGCATTTACCAGCAGGTTGAAAGCTTGAGGTTCGGGGGATTCCTGGGCGACTTTAGCGATTGCACCCACCACTGCAGAGCGTACTTCTGGCGAATCGGATGCGATCGCTGGATAAATATACTCTTTTGCCTCTGCCCCAATAAATGCCAGCGCCCATGCGGCATGACCTTTAGTCGCTTCTGAATTTTCTGGCGACGCTAAAATTTCCAATAATACTGGCACTGCTGCTTCCCCTGTCCGCGCCAGCGCCCCTACCGCCGAACCTTGGACAACCGTATCCTCATCGTTTAAGAACGCATGTACCAGATTTGGCACGGTTTTTGGATCTGCGAGCAAGGTCAGGGTTTTAGCACTCGCTCGCCGCACCACCACATTTGGGTGATTTGCCAGCGCTTCCAGCAAAAAAGGGGTTGCCGGTTCGCCAATTTCACCCAAAGTCTGTGCGAAACTCAACCTGACTAACCCGCGCGTATCTCCCAGACACTCCACCATCTGCTTGAGGAGTTGATGGTTATCGGGGTCGAAGGTTTCCAAGTCTAATTGTTCCTTGACAGATGCCAACAAAGCATCAGTTTCTGCGTGAGACAGCGGCACAGGATTCTCCCCGGATTGAGTCTCAAACTTGAGCGAATTACTCATGACTTAGTTACCAGTAGTTAGAGCCGCCTGACGCTGGCGAAGTTCGCTGATTATGCCATCAATTTTGGCAAGTTCCGGTTCTATTTGAGCCATTGCAGTTGCTTTCATCACCTTAGCCCGTTGCGCCGTTGCCAGAGCCTCGTTGACCAAACGTTCCCGATATTGCTCAAATGCTTCGATCGTCTCTGCCAGTTCTTCAGCGGTTGCCTGGTCTATGGGAGTCAGTTCTGAGGTTTCAGACATTTGTGCTGTTTCCTAAATCGGTATCTATAAAATAAAGAGTCTATTTCAGATTTTCTCAGATCCCGTCGCCAACAAGCTAACCTTTTTGAGTTGCTATGGATATTCAAGCAATCGAAACGTCGCTCAATCATCCTGATTTTCAGTATCGCCTCAAAGCGATCGCTGCCCTCAAAGACTACACCCCAGAGGTAGCCGTTCCCCTACTCACCAGCAAACTCCACGATGGTGAATTCCTGGTGCGAACCTTCGTTGCCAGGGAACTCGGCAAGCAGCAGACGGCGGAATCTTTCGCCGCATTGCTGGAAATGATCAAATTCGACAATACCCCAAACGTGCGGGCAGAGGCAGCCAATTCCCTGTCTTTGTTTGGCAAGGTGGCGGCATCCCATCTAGTTCTGACCTTTTGCCAGGATGACCACTGGCTGGTGCGTCGCAGCATTTTGCCCGCCCTAGTTGAACTCGAATGTCCCAGGGAACTGTTTGAAGTCTGCATCGAAGCCTTAGCCGGAGAAGATGCAGGCGTCCAAGAAGCTGCCGTCGATGCCCTGGCTACATTAGCACAAACCAGTCAGCATGATGCCGCCCTGTCTCAATTACTGGCGTTGGTTAGTTCCGACTCGGAACAGATTCGCCTCCACGTTGCTCGTGCGCTCAAGCATTTTGACCATCCGCAAGCCAAAGCAGCTCTGAGTCAACTGCGGCAAGATGGGGATCATCAAGTCGTCGCCGCTGCCTTAGAAGACTTGCTATAACAACAAACTCTGCCTTTTGAGGCACAAAAATCCCCCTTTTGGGTACTGTCTCGCCCGGAGGTGGGGATTTTATCGTTTAAATAGACTTGTTTGAATTTTCACCATAACTTCATACAGCCTCCCCAGCTCACTACTCTTGACTTTTGCCTCGCTATGATCAATGCAAAAGCTCGAAATCGCATCCCATCAAGACTAATAAGTATAAATGCTGACAGAATTTAACAGTTTGTCTGCCAGAATTCTGGAAGGTAAATTCAGAACAGCGAAAAGCAGTTTTTTAGTTCATTTTTAGGAGGTAACTTATGTCTCACAACCATCCCGGTCAAATGACGTGGAAAGTCCCAGGTGCAACCGAGTGCGTACTACACTTGCGACGCAGTCCTTCAGAACCTTGGCGGCACTATAAGGAATTCCCGGAGTACGTTTTGCCCGATCCACCCCATTTTTCCGAAGGGTACGCCACGTTTCTGGCACTGCTAAAAAAGAACTGGCAAGCAGTGAAGTCCTCGTAAACCGGGATCGTGTATGTGAGTCACAACCTGACAAAAATCGTCAGAAACCTAACCGCACAGGAAGCGATCGCTTTCTCCTTCGCATTTTTGTAAGTGTTTGAATTCAAGCGATCGTGACTTGCTTCTTTCCCATCTTTTATCAAAATTCTATTTTCTCCGGTTGAGCCAGTCTTCGCCACCTGGTAACTGTACTAAATGTTCTTCAATTAGCGCTGGTAATTGTTTGGCAGAATGGGTATAAGTCAGGTCAATTAGTTTTGTCGCTATTTGAAACAGTTGAGGTTTATCTAACATTTCTGATAATTGAGAACGGGTAAATTGTCCGTTCATAACTTCTTCACTTGCATCTGCGATCGCATCCTCAATGATTTCTTCCTCAATTAAACTTCCCCATTCATCTGAATTGACATAATAAGAAGTTTTGTTTTCTTTTAAGTTGAATTCTTGAATTTCTCGAATTGAATTGCGAATTGATCCTGCCCAAGAGTTAGTTAATCTTTTTTCGACTTGGTTTTTAATCAAGTGAATGATTAAAATTTTCAAAAACGCTTTGATTCTCCGCAGAATTTCTTTTTTACTCATCCCTTCTAACTCATCTACAATCGCTAAAGCATCGCTGTAGCGTCCTTCTAAGATACTGGCTCTTAAATCTGTAAGTTCTTGCGTCATATTTCTTAACCTCTTCACCTTAGTTCATTACTTAGATTTGTCCAGCGCAGTCTGGACTCTACTTCCTCCAGAGGCAAATCTAAAGCTTGGGCAATTTGTTCCGCCGTTAAGCGAACTTTTACCAATCGCGGTATAGTTTCTAGTTTAGCTAGTTTTCGAGCAGTTTCAGTAATCAAGCTACGCAAATCACCTTTGTTTCTCTGAAAAATATTCGACTTGGAACTAGAGATTTACGCAGAAACAAAGGTGATAGGATCGTCGTGGGTAATTCCTGGCTAAGATAAAAGAGTTACAATTAGATCGGGATTTGGGGTGTGAGAGTTGAAGAAATAATTTGGCTGGATGCGATCGTAGACAAGCTTGCTGTCAAACACCGTGTTATACCTAACGAAGTGGAGGAAGTTCTGCTCTGCATAAGTACTAATTTTAAGCGCTAGAGATATGGCTCAAAAGGAGAGAAATCAGTATGGCAGAAAGTAATTATACAGGATTGCCTTCATTTAATTATACTCAAGAAATTGTTGAGTTGTTTGACAAACATGACATGGGTGAGTTTTGGGAATCAATGCCAGAAGCATATTTTGATGTAGATATTAAAGGGAAACAATATCTAATTTCTGTGGATGAATCTCTGATGATCCAGCTTTTGGAGATTGCTAAGTCACAGGAAGTTTCGATTCAATCACTTGTAGATTCATGGCTAAAAGAGAAGGTTTTAGAAGTGAGTTGAGTTAGATAGTCTCAAATAGTGCGGCACTGGAGGAAGGAGCGATCGCTCGGTTAAAATGAAACAGTATGCACCCCGATAAGTTGATTGTAATGGTAGTTTTTTCAGCAGGAAATGATGCTAGATGAAGCAATTCTCGAACGTCGTTTAGCAACCCTCGAGCAGGAAGTCGCTGACCTTAAACGCAAATCTGAGAGCAACTCAATTTCTGGCAACTGGCTCGATAAACTGATTGGCTCAATCTCTGATGAATCAGCTTTTCTGGAAGCTCTAGAATACGGACGTGCCTTTCGTCAGGCTGACAAACCAAATGATGAGGGTTACGAACAAGCGTGAAATATCTGCTTGACACTGACCACATCAGTTTCCTACAGCGTGGTTCCGGTTCGGAGTTTAGCCGATTAACTTTTCGGATGGCTCAACACCCAATCGCGTATTTTGCCTTATCGGTTGTCAGTTTCCACGAGCAGGTACTTGGCGCTGATAATTTCATAAATCCTGCGCGAACAAATACCGACATAATTCGTGGATACGCTTTATTGTTAGAAACCCTTCAGGGATTTGCAACTGCTCCTGTTCTACAATTCGATGCTGAAGCAATTGCGGTCTTCGATCAATTACGAGCGCAACGGGTTCGTGTATCCACGATGGATTTGAGAATAGCAGCAATTGCCATCTCTCGCAACTTGGTATTATTAACCCGAAACGTTAGTGACTTCAGTAAAGTTCCAGGTTTAGGGACGGAGGATTGGACAATCTAGACGGAAGTTGCCCCTCTGCGGAGGCAACTTCCGTCTCAGATACTGGAGCTTAAATCTATAAGTTCTTCTGTCATATTTTTTGAACTCAATTTATTAGCTAGGTTCGTTTATCGCCTCGCTTGTTGTACGTCTTCCAGAGGCAAATCTAAAGCTTGGGCAATTTGTTTTGCCGTTAAGCCAATTTTTACCAAGCGCGGTATTGTTTCTATTTTAGCTATTTTTCGAGCAGTTTCAATATTGCGTTCCTTGCTCACAGGTGTAGCAGTTTCGCTAACGATAGATTCAAAATTTTCAGCTTCAGATTTTTCGTTGACTTGTGAAGGGTTACGACAAAGGTTAATATTACCACCGACAAGAGAATTTCCAATGATTTGATATTGAGAATTATCTAATCCTAATCTTTCAACAGAAGCCCGAAAATTAGATTTATTCAAATCTTCTCCCAACACTTCAGAAAGCATCTGCCAAAGAGCGTAAGCTTCATCTTTAGCGTGACCTCGCGTACATTTATATTCTTTCGCAATATCAGCGTATTTCTGACCCGTGAGAACGCCTTTGAGAATTGCTCTTTGCAGACTATCGAGGTGCTTACCTGTTTGATGGAAAACCAGGTCGTCCAAATATTTCAACACCTCTGCTACGTCCATAGCCTGCGGCTTAAATCCTACCCTATCCGCCATTATCCGCTACAATCCGCCCCTTGTAAACTTTTTTAATCTAACTCCCGTCTTTATCCGCCACTAAAAAATGCTGACGTCCTTTGAAATTCCTGGAATAGAGTAAATAAGATTACTCGATGTTACCAATCAGATTTTCTGAAATCACGCTAAGGAGGTATTACCTATGGGTTTGTTTGGATAGATTAGCCAGTCTTTGAGGGTATTTAGCAGTGTCTTTGACAGGGTGGAAATCAACCTGAAAATTTAGGCATTTTTGTACTTGATCGCGGAGGAATACAAATGAGTAAGCTCGATGTGGCTGTTACTATAATTGGCATATCTGTAGCGCTAACATTTTTAGCTGGTTGTCGAGGTAGTTTGGATGATATTGCGAGCATAGCTGCCAAAAAAGGAAGCAATGCAGGAGATGACGTTGCGCGACAGGTTCCTAATAGAACTGCTGTAGTAACCGCAGTTTCCAGGAATGATGAAGTAGATGAACTGCTCGCTAAGTGCAGACGCCAAGTACGTGAAAGTTTTGTAGACGTAGCATGGGAGCAAGTCAAGTCTTCGGGTGGTAAAGTATCGGAAAATTATTTAATTGAGGTTGCTAGAGATGGGATTCAAAAATGTACTGTTGGCGAAGTATTAGATGAATCAGCTAAGTTAACGCAAGTTGCTAGTTACATCAAGCGGTACTGGTAATGGCTAATGGCTAATGGCTAATGGGTAGTTGTCAAGAAGGCAAAAGCCTGTTAACCCAATTAGCAATTAGCCATTAGCAATTAGCAAGCGAGCAATTACCGCTGTCACAAGTTATAACTAGCAACTTGGGTTAAGTTAGTAGTTTCAGAGTTTAAGCAGGAACATCCGGAGGCAGAACTGGAGTAACTTAGCTTAAGTTAAGCAAAAGCCAATATCATTGGCTATCTTCATCATGCGAGCGCTTCTCCCTTCCTTCACGAATAAAGCAAGGGAGGAGCGATCGCTTTTATTCAATCCAGGACTTACGCTCATATTCCCGGTTTTTACCAAAAATCGTTGGTTTGTCAACGAAAGATCGACGAAGAAACCGGGTTTCTGGCAACGGGTTTCTGGCCTCGTCGTGCGTAATTCCTGCAATCTTAACTGTTATCCGTATCCAAAATTTCTCGAATCCGCTGCCTAAACAACCGCACTGCACTTCTTTGTCCAATTGTTCGACTTTGTTCGATAAAAATCGGAATTTCTGCAATCGGTAAAAAGGGAAAAGCTAAACTCTGTTCGCACTGTTCGTATCCTGCCTCAATCCGGCGATAAACTAAAAGCGTTTTCTTAGTATATCGCCACAGTTCAGGTACGCCTAAAGCGGAATAAAGAGCTTCTTTATTAACAGAAGAACTGGTGTAATCTGACTCTACTGCTAAGTCAGGTGGTGGAGCTTCTGGTAAGTTGATTTTTCGACCCCTTACCAAGGCTTCATTCTGAATGTAAAAACAAGTGTCTGGTTCCACACCACGAGTTAAATCCTCTCTGTCTAGAGTTAAAGACCCTAACTTTCTCACTTCTATACCAAGTTCGTCTGCAATTGCTTCAACAAAACTTTCTATCAAACCTTTGGGTTCTTCGTGTTCTTCTAGTGGCATTCTAATTTCCAATAATCCTCGATCGTAAGCTATTCTCCAAGCGCGATCATCTCCCACTTCTGCCATCAATTTTGTGTAAGTTTCCCAGCTAACGCCTTTCATCAAAACTCTGGTTTCTTTGGCGGGTGCGGGAACGGGTTGTTCGGCTAAATTTTTGTTTGTTGTTACCATATCCACTGCTCTCGATTTGTTCTGCCGTTAAGCCAATTTTTATTAATCGCGGTATCCTTGCCAATTTAGCTAGTTTTTGTCAGGCTGATAAGCCATAACAAGATCCCGCGCTCGCTCTGATTTTATCAATCAACCAACGAGTGGTGCGAGCGGTTTTTCTATTAACGCAAGTTGCTAGTTAACCCAAGTTGCTAGTTATAACTTGTGACAGCGGTAATTGCTCGCTTGCTAATTGCTAATGGCTAATTGCTAATTGGGTTAACAGGCTTTTGCCTTCTTGACAACTACCCATTAGCCATTAGCCATTAGCCATTACCAGTACCGCTTGATGTAACTAGCAACTTGCGTTAGTTATAAACAAGGGCGTTGCCAGCTTGCTAATTGCTAATTGCTAATCTAGGATTTTTACCAATCTCGCCATTAGCCTCGTGACCCAGGCGGTCGCCTGGGAACGCCATTAGCCGCTGTGAGAGAGATAACTAGCAACTTGAGTTATTAACATTTTGGCAACCCTTGAATCTCAGGATTGCCAACTCAGTAATTTGACGCGCCTGGGGAGTGTCAATTAGCGATCAAACTCTGGCGCGTAGTTCTGCGAGTAAAGGCATTCCAAACATCCAATTCCCTATCAGGACGGCTCAGCAACATGTTTCTAATCGCGTCGCTCAGTCCTTGAACGCGACTAAAATCTGCCCCAGCAATGCTATTCAATTGCTCAATTTCAACCCCAGTGAAATCGGCGGCTCGCAGATCCGCTCCTTGCAAATCTACGTTATTCAACCGCACATTTCGCAAGCAGGCTCCCGTAAGATAACTGAGCCGTAAATCTGCACCGCTCATCCGCGCATTTTGTAAATTAGCCCCGGTCAAGTCTGCGCCGCTGAGGGATGCGCCAATTAAATTTGCGCCTTCTAAATCGGCATTTTTCAAATTAGCAGTATTTAGCTGTGCCCCGCTGAGATTGGCTTTTGGCCCAATTGCTCCTAAACTTTTATAAGCAAAATCTTCAGGCCAAATTGTTTCTCGGTCGTATCTAGCGGCTTGTAATTTGGCTCCCTCTAAGTTCGCACCGCTGAAATTGGTCTTTTGCAATTGCGCCCGATATAAAAAAGCACCTTGTAAATTCGCATTACTTAAATCTGCCCCCTGCAAGTTAACCCGCCGCAGATCTGCACCCCCCAGGTTGGCTTCAATCAGGTTTGCACCGCTGAGGTTGGCTCCAATTAGATTTGCCTGACGCAGATTGGCTCGTTGTAAATCCTGTCCTCTGAGATCGATTTGATACAAATCTTGGTTGGGTGCTAGACCTGTTTTGAGAGCGATTGCCATCTCGGATACAGGCTGAGAAAATATAGATGACTCGGTTTCTAAGAGAGAATTATCCACACCATTTAGTTAAAATTATGATTCCAAAGTCATTTTACCGGCACTTGAGGTGACAAATGCCCCCGATCTTCCCGATGACGATGATGGACTTTTTTCGCAAGAGTGAGGGTACTTGGTTTACCCAGCGCAGCGTTCACCATTTCGATCTGTCTGCGGATCAGTCTGGAGAATCCAACCTAATCGTACAAGTGGTGGAACGAGAAGACCCCAGAGTCAGTACAATTTGCCAGCAGCAGGGAATCGATCCTGCCCTGGCGATGGGGGGCGCTAGCTTTATGTGGCAGGAAAATCAGGACAATCGCGAACCAGATCCGGATCGGGCAGCGGTACTGGTTGATGTGCCAGATGATACTAGTCTGTTGTCTGGGAAATTAATTCGCGATCGCGGCTACATAGAAAGAATGCCAGTCATCAGTCGCTACTGGTTTGGCAAGGACGGCATTTTGACCATCGATACCGAATACGACAACAACCAAGGACAAGAACGCTGCTGGTTTCTTACGGATGACTTTCGCGTGCGCGTTAGCACCGTGCGAACGATGGATGGCGTTTACCTGATGACCTATTGCTCGGAGCGGCGTTGCGTATCCGAGGCGACGTTGGAGCAAATGATACAGCGAAATTTGGCAAGGGCAGCCGCACAGTGACATCATCCCCCACGCTGATCAGAGATTACAGTGGGGGCTTCCCAACATCACTGTTGGGCATTACTCCCCTACGCCACTTATCTAGGCTCATTGCCCCCGACAGTACGACTTGAGAGTCAATTTCTTGCTTTTCCAGAGTCCCTGGATACGTTTCTATTCCTCGATTACACAGTTCTTGGGCTGAAGCAATGTCTCTGTCACATTCATAGAAACATTCTGGACAGGAATGTATTCTATCCCCCAACTCTTTTCTCACTTCAATGCGACAGTTAGGGCAGATTTGACTCGCTCCTTTGTGGTCAACCTCGGCAACAAATTTGCCGCGCATCCAACCAACATATTTGAGTATGGATCTAAACTGCCCGAACGCTGCATCGATTGTATGCTTGCCTAAAAACCCTTTTGCCATCACGCGAAAATCTATATCTTCGACGAATATAGAATCAGCCATGTCGCATAGTTTGTGGGCAAGCTTGAACTGATAATCTTTGCGTTTGAAATGAATGCGATTGTGTTGCTTATCTATTCTTTTACGGGCTTTCTCGTAGTTCTTAGAACGCTTTACTTTTTTCGACAGTCTGCGTTGTAGCACTTTCAGCCGACGATGCTCTGTCTTGAAAAATTTGCGCCCTGGTTCTACGAAACCATCGCTAGTAGCTAAGTAGTTGAGCAATCCCACATCCACACCGATACAATGACCGTGGGGTAGAGGTTGCGGTATTTCTACATCAGATGAAATAGAAACAATCGCAAACCAACCCATTGCCTTTTTGACTATCCTTACCTGTTTGACAATAAAGCCATCAGGTATAGGTCTATGCAAATTTATTTGCACCTTTCCTAACTTAGGCAAGCTGATCTGCCATCCAGTTATCGGATTAGTCTTGAATTGAGGAAAAAGTATGGACTTCATTTGCCCGTACTTCTTGAACCTCGGAAATCCATAACCCCGCTTCTGAAAAAAATCCCAAGCGTCATGCATCCTTCTGATGTTGGTTTGCAACACTTGAGAAGGTACTGCGGCAAGGCGAGGAAATAATTTCTTAGCTTTAGGGAGATTGTTTTGCTGCTGATGATATCCAGGAAAAGGATAGTCGGCGGGCATAATATATTCCGACTCTAAACTACACCTATCGTAAGGACATTTTCTCGAAGCTATCCAATCCTTCAACTCCCGCAACGCATAGTTGTAGGAAAGCCGACAAGTCTCTAGCCATTCGTTTAGAACAGCTTGCTGGTCTAAGTCGGGATAGATCCTAAAAGTGTAGTTCAGTCTCAGCATACAAACACTCTACCATAGCTTAGTGTTTGTGGTAAACTACTTGGCAGTAAAGATATTGCCCGCGATTCATCTCACCACCTACCTCTTCAAGGTCAGGCGGGAGACTTCTCGCGCAACAGGTTAAAATTTGTTACATCCTGGGGCAGAAATGGGACAGGGTGTTTCCCCATCCCCTATTGTCAGAGGAAGTCTTAAAAGATGGGTCAAGCTCAATGTACAAGCCCTTCCTGGAACATTTAGAAAGCGAATTATTTAACAGATTCGATTTATGCGATCGCGCAATCCCTGCGGGGCTGGAGTATAAGGTAAGCGATCGCGGCAAAAATCCAGCAACAATCCAAAGCTGGTGCTACAAGTGTCCAGAATTGAGGAAAATTCGCTATACCTACATTGATGCGGGGGCTAGCGCCCAAATTCTCAACAGCGTCATTTACCCCAGCCATCATTACGACTTACCGCTGTTGGGAGTAGACTTTCTCTCGTTCGGGAAAGTCAAAAATCTGGTAGTGCTAGACTTTCAGCCTTTGTTTCAGGATGAAGCGTATCAGCGCCAGTACATCGAACCACTGCAATCGCTGCACGCTAAATACCCGGATCTGGCACAAGGCTTGGAGATGAAATTTTACGATGCGAATCAGTATTTCTCCAAATATCTGCTGTTTGCCAAGACTGATGCCGAAACTGTTGCGACGCGCCTATTTGCAGCGTTTAAGGACTATTTGAATTTGTACTGGCAACTGTTAGATGAGGCGAAACCCCTCACAGATCCAGAAGACATTCAGCGCATCGTCAAAGCCCAAAAAGACTACGACCAGTATAGTGCGGAGCGCGATCCGGCAAGTGGACTGTTCAGCAGTTACTTCGGTCATGAATGGGCAGAACGCTTTCTCTATGAGTTTTTGTTTGAAGATGCGATGCCGTTAGCAGTCAGTGCTGGCAAAAAGTAGTTATGGTCGTTTGGTCATTGGTAATAGCTAATTGCTAATTGCTAATCGCTACTTGTTGCTGCCATTACCTATTACCAATTACCCATTACCAATTACCCATTACCTATGACTCTATATCAACCGTTTTTGGATTATGCGACGTCTTATATGCGATCGCGCTTAGACCTGGGTTCCTATCCCATCCCAGAAGGGTTCGAGTACAAAAGCGCGATTACAGGCAAGGGCAAGCATCAGGAGGAAGTCGTCACCACCAGTCATGGTTTTACTGCACCGAAATTGCGACAGATTCGGGCAGCTCACGTCCAGGGTGGTCAATCCCTCCAAGTTCTCAATTTCGTCATTTTTCCCCAACTGAACTACGATCTGCCATTTTTTGGGGCAGATCTGGTAACTTTGCCGGGAGGACACTTAATTGCCCTGGATATGCAACCTTTGTTCCGGGACGATCCGGATTATCAGGCAAAATACACTACGCCGATTTTGCCCATCTTCCAAGCATATCAGCCGCATCTACCTTGGGGCGGAGATTTCCCAGAAGAAGCCCGCCCTTTTTTCTCCCCTGCGTTCCTTTGGACTCGCCCCCAGGAAACAACTGTGGTGGAAACCCACGTGTTCGCGGCGTTTAAGGATTACCTCAAGGCATATTTGGATTTTGTCGAACAGGCAGAACCCGTGACGGATGCTCAATCCCTGGCAGCCATCGAGCAGGCGCAACTGCGCTACCTGCGCTATCGGGCGGAGAAAGACCCCGCACGGGGCATGTTCAGGCGTTTCTACGGGGAAGAGTGGACAGAGGAATACATTCACGGCTTTCTGTTTGACCTGGAGCGAAAGCTGGCAGAATGCAGTTTGTCTTGAAGAGACAAAAGAGAGCAACGGAAGACGCTCCTGACGCTCCTGACGCTCCTGACGCTCCTGACGCTCCTGACATGGGACGCTCCTGAC
Organism: Microseira wollei NIES-4236; assembly: GCF_020521235.1. Taxonomy (GTDB): domain Bacteria; phylum Cyanobacteriota; class Cyanobacteriia; order Cyanobacteriales; family Aerosakkonemataceae; genus Microseira; species Microseira wollei. Next base: position 24,660 of record NZ_BLAY01000132.1, read on the forward strand.
ACGGGGACAAGAAGAATGTTTCAACAAGTCTCTCCGCGTCACCCCGTCACCGCGTCAGGAGCGTCTTCTTCCCCCGCGTCACCGCGTCACCGCGTCAGGAGCGTCTTCTTCCCCCGCTCTCCCTTGTCCCCTTGTCCCCGCGTCGCCCGTCATCTTGTTAACTTTGGCTTTGCGAATTAATTGAGCGATCGTGCGAGATAAGGAGAGTCCCGCTTCTTCGGCGAGCTTCTCCAGCTTCTCCCTTTCCAGGTCATCCAATGAAACGTTTAGCCTACTTTTCTTCTTTGGCACGGTGCAAAAGTGATGTAACTGTGGTACCTATTGCCAAGCTTAAAAGCTCGACAGCATCTGGTTTGTTACCGTTTGTAACAAAACATTGTTAATAATTCGTAACGAACAAAACGCACCTTCTCATTGTATAAAGAATGTGGAAAGGCAAAAGAGACGGATGCGCGCAAGCTCAACGATTGTTCTGCGAGACTTGTGAGCGCCTCAACCTCAGTTGGAGGTGTTATCAGATTGGTTACAGAATGTTGCAAAGTGAGTAACATTTTGAAACAAGCAAACCTTTCAAAGCTGCCCAGGCAGGCAAAAATCACTTACAACTCAAATCGGTTGTAAGACCAGATCGTAACTCAAACAACCCAATTAGGAGATCAAAAATCATGCTAGATGCATTTGCTAAGGTTGTTTCTCAAGCTGACGCACGGGGTGAATACCTGAGCAACGCTCAACTCGATGCCCTGAGCGCAATGGTTGCAGATGGCAACAAGCGTGCAGATGTTGTGAACCGCATCACCAGCAATTCCTCTGCGATTGTTGCTAATGCAGCTCGCGCTCTGTTTGCAGAACAACCCCAGCTGATCGCTCCTGGCGGCAATGCTTACACCAACCGTCGGATGGCTGCTTGCCTGCGGGACATGGAAATCATCTTACGCTACGTTACCTACGCAATTTTCGCTGGAGATGCTAGCGTACTAGACGATCGTTGCTTGAACGGTCTGAAAGAAACCTACTTGGCGTTGGGAACCCCCGGTGCTTCTGTATCAGTAGGCGTGCAAAAAATGAAAGATGCAGCTGTAGCAATTGCTGGCGACCCCAACGGTATCACCAGAGGCGATTGCAGCGCTCTGATGGCAGAAGTTGCTAGCTACTTCGATCGCGCTGCTTCAGCAGTTGCTTAATCAACTATCGTCATTAGTCGCGGGTCATAAAAGTTACAAATGACCAAAGACAAATGGCAAACTCTGTTTGAACTAAAACTTTGTAAAACAATAGGGAGATACCAAATCAATGAAAACCCCCCTCACTGAAGCAGTTGCAGCCGCCGATTCTCAAGGTCGTTTCTTAAGCAGCACCGAAATCCAAATTGCTTTTGGTCGTTTCCGCCAAGCTAGCGCTAGCTTGGAAGCTGCCAAAGCTCTGACCAGCAAGGCTCAATCTCTGACTGAAGGTGCAGCCAATGCGGTGTACTCAAAGTTCCCCTACACCACCTCGATGCAAGGCGCTAACTACGCTTCTACCGCAACTGGTAAAGCGAAGTGCGTACGCGACATCGGCTACTACCTCCGCATGGTCACCTACTGCTTAGTTGTAGGCGGCACAGGCCCAATGGATGATTATTTGATCTCCGGCTTGGCTGAAATCAACAGCACCTTTGAACTGTCTCCCAGCTGGTATGTTGAAGCTCTCAAGCACATTAAAGCTAACCACGGTCTGAGTGGCGATGCCGCTGTAGAAGCAAACTCCTACATCGACTACGCGATCAACGCTCTGAGCTAACGAATTTAGCTTAGCCTTAGCCCGGTAAGGTGAGCAGCTAAGCGCTGAATAGGCGAGGAGTTGTTCAGCTTACCGGGCAGTTTTATTCAGGAGTAAGTTAGTTAGCCTTGGAAACGTTGTCACGTTGGCAGTTGAAAAGGAAAAGCAAAAATGGCGATTTTAGCGGGAGAAAGACTGGGGATTGCACCGAGCGAAACGTCAGCATCAATAGAACTGACGCCGGAACGCAATTCAGAAGATGTTGATGTGGCGATCCGCGCTGTCTATAAACAGGTATTGGGCAATTCTTACATAATGGAAAGCGAGCGGCTCGTTGTTCCTGAATCCCAACTTAAGCGCGGCGAAATTTCAGTGCGCGAGTTTGTGCGGCAAGTTGCTAAGTCGGATTTTTACCGTTGGCGGTTTGTTAACAATTGCTACCGTTACCGCACGATTGAACTAAACTTCAAGCATCTGCTTGGTCGCGCTCCAAACGACTACAGTGAAATGGTCGCTCACAGCCAAATTTTGGATGCGAGCGGGTTTGAGGCAGATATTGATTCCTACCTTGACAGCGACGAATATCAACAGAATTTTGGTGAAAATATAGTCCCCTACCATCGGGGCTTTCAAACACAAGTTGGTCAGAAAAATGTCGGCTTTAGCCGCATGTTCCAACTGTTCCGGGGCTATTCTAGTAGCGATCGCGGCCAACAACAAAATCAAGGCAAGCTGACGCGGGAAGTAATTCAAAATCTGGCGTCACCGATCTACCCAGCTTCTAGCCGCTCTTTGACTGGCGTTTCGAGTGGTAGCCGTGGCAGCAGTACCTACCGACTGCAAATAATGCAACCACCTTCTGCCAACTCGGCAGTACTCCGACGCGCGACTAGCGAAGTTGTTGTTCCCTTCGAGCAACTGTCTAGCAAGTTGCAGCAACTGAATCGTAAGGGCTTCAAGGTAATGAGCATCACGCTTTCTTAAGCGATGTGCAAATGTCATAGTGCGGTTGTGAGCGATCGCTATTTAACTGCAACGCACAATAAGTAGCGATCGCTAATATCGATTCCGTTTAACTAACCTCGCGGAATTGCCCATCCGCCTGTGCGGTGGGGATGGTGCTTCGAAGGAGGGATCCCCTATCTCTCTTAGCTCAAACGAACTTTTGCGGGATACTTGTATTGGTTCGCAGCCCGCCGATTGAGAGTGAAAGTCAGGCATTGCCGGGACCTCCAAAGTTCGGGAATTGTACTCATAGGATTCAAAGTTCGTTTTGTCAGTAGTACGCCTGGACACGGCGGAAAGGAAACCGCCTGTGGGAGTCGGTCTGCCGGGGAAACAGTCATAGGAATCGATCTAGGTCAGTGGCGTTGATCCAGGAAAGCCCTATCGTGAGGTTGGGAAGCCCCTTCCGCCATGGGTTGGGGAGGATGTCACCATGACTAAGTAAACGGAAGCGATATAACTCATTTGTGAATAACAAGGAGATTTTTTGAATGGCTATTACAGCAGAAGCCTCCCGGCTTGGAACATCTGCTTTTAGCGATGTGTCCCCCGTGGAACTGCGTAGTTTGGCAGATGCCCCGAAAGTGATTGCATCTGTCTATCGTCAGTTGCTGGGCAACGACCATTTAATGGCAGCGGATCGGCTAAAGAGTATTGAATCGCTGCTGGGAAACGGCAAAATTACAGTGCAAGAATTTGTCCGGCAGGTGGCGAAATCGGAACTGTACAAGAAAAAGTTTTTGTACAACTGTTTCCAAACCCGCACCATCGAGTTGAATTATAAGCACTTGTTGGGTAGGGCACCCTATGATGAGTCGGAAATCATCTATCACTTGGACTTGTATCAAAACAAGGGCTACGACGCCGACATTGATTCCTACATTGATTCACCCGAATATCAGGTGAACTTTGGGGAAAATATTGTGCCGTATTATCGCGGATTCAACACTCAAACAGGGCAGAAAACGGTAGGATTTAGCCGCATGTTCCAGCTGTATCGCGGCTATGCAAATAGCGATGGCGCTCAGTTTGGCGGTAACGCTCCCCACCTGGCTACAGAGTTAGGGCGGAATTCTGCAACCCCCGTGTTAGCACCGGGTAGCCCCGGCTTTGGCTATCGTCCCTCCACAAAGGGCAACACACCCAACAGCGCGTTTGGTGGCTCCACCATCTATGGCGATCGCCGTCTATACCGGGTAGAAGTGACTGCCCTGCTGACACCCCAGTATCCGCGCGTGCGCCGCAGCAACAAAGCCGTAGTCATCCCCTACGATCAGCTATCGGATTACATGCAGCGCGTTCAGCGCGAAGGTGGCAAGATTTCCAGCATCACGCCGCTGTAGTCTTTAATAGTTAATGAAGCGAGGCAGAGCCTCTACTACCTCGTACCCAGGCTGGAGCCTGGGTACGAGGTAGGGAGGCTCTGCCTCCGGTGTTAGGGAGGCTCTGCCTCCGGTGTTAGGGAGGCTCTGCCTCCGGTGTTAGGGAGGCTCTGCCTCCGGTGTTAGGGAGGCTCTGCCTCCGGTGTTAGGGAGGCTCT
>NZ_BLAY01000133.1 GCF_020521235.1 Microseira wollei NIES-4236
GTGGCATCTGAGCATACTTATCCATTGCTCCATCTTTGAGCTTTGGGCAATGTTTGGCCTCAACTTGTAAACGTAGTTTGTTAGCAATTTACGTCGAAGATTAAAGGGATCTGCGATAATATTACCTGGCTTTTTGTTGGCATTCAAGTAATGTAAACCAATCTTTAAACTTGCCAATCAAGAAAATATTCGCTCGATGTCAGTCTCACGCGGTCACCCCGGCCTAAAGGCACGGGGTTTTCGCGCATTGCTCTATAAATTTCACACCTGTAGCGATCGCGCAAAATTTGCCGATAATTAACCGATCGCTTTCATAGTTATACAATACGTTGCGCTCGAACCCTTCCGGGTCCACCGGATCGTCGTAATAAGAATAATCCCCCACAATTATGTTGGGTGATTTGACAAAATTTTTGATAAAAACGACTCGACGTTGATCCGCCATTGGGTAAGGTTGATTTGGATCTGGCCCTACTTGTTGCATAAACGAGTAATCTTAAATTTGAGATTGTTTCATTGCTAATTTTAACGCTGATATCAGCCCGAAGCTATTTACAATCTTGCTTTTTTGGCCTACAATTTAGATAATGGAAATATTGGCAAACTTTTTATCGCGAGATATTTCTTCCTCATCGATTTAATTGTATCATAAAAAAAAGAAACCTGTCAAGCTTTTCTCTATATATTTTGCTGAGTAAGATAGAAGAGAAAGACGAGTGGGATATGCCTACCTTCCGCTGGGGGAATGCATCTATATTTTGATTGCTTGTTGACACTCTGCGCTCTAAAGAGACGCAGATTCTCTAGGAGTTTTTGCCGTAGCTCCGAGATTTCCGACTGTCAATCGTCGTATACTCAACTAAATCAAACAAACTTAACTGAATATGAGACGATTCATAGGCATGGTTCCTGGACTCAACCCCTTGAGGCGTTGATATCTTCACAGGCGTAACTTTCCCGCAGTCCTCGGCACGTGTCTTCTTGAGCTTCTTGGGGAAAACTAACCCAACTCGCTTCACAATTTCTCTTGCAGCCTTCGTATCAGCGTGAGCAGCATAACCACAATTGATACAGATGAACTTTTCACCACTGCGATTGGCTCGCTCAACATGTCCGCATTTAGGACAAACCTGACTTGAATATTTAGGGTCAACAGCAATCACAGGTTTACCTGACTTAGCAGCCAACCAAGAAATCTTGTTAAACAAATCGCCCCAACCACAATCAATAATAACCTGGTTTAAACCAGACTTAGCTGATGCACCATTTTTCAAATAACCGCCAAAGCCATCGTGCTTTGGTTTTGCACGTTTAACCATCCCTTTAATGTTGAGGCTTTCCCGACCAATAACATCAGCAGTTTTGACAATCCTGCCAGCAGCTTGCCAATTATAACCAGCTCGTTTCTGAGATAGTTTGTACTGAGTCCTAGACAGATTCTGATATGCCTTAACCTGATTTTTAGAACCTGACCTTTTGCGACTGATAGCTCGTTGACGCATCGTTAAACGCCTAGCTGTTCTATGATTGGTAGTCGGTCTAATATTTTCGACAAAACTCCCATCAGATATAGCGACTAACTTGTTAATGCCCACATCGATGCCAACTACCGATTTAGCTTGCTCGATTGGTAGTGGCTCAGGTAATTCGTAAGGCACTTCTACCAACATAGAGATAAACCAGTAACCACCAGTTCGCTTCACAGTACAAGTTCTGATATCTTTGACCAGACTGAAATCTCTGCTATTGTACATCTTTACATTACCAATGCCAGGGATGTAAACAACAGCATATCTTTCTCTACTAGAGATTAATTTTACTCTTCCTGGTGTGTACTCAAAAGAATCCAACCTTCTGAGATACTTAGGGAAACCTCTTCCATGTTTCCAGAAATTGTTAAAAGCTGTATCTAATTTAGCAAGATTGCGCTGCAAAACTGTTGAATCAACCCTAGCAAAAAAGGGATTTTGATGGCGTAACCTGGTAGTCACTTTCATCTGAATACCAGAAGCATTATCCCACTTGAGCGTACCTTTGGAACTCTTTAAAGCCAGTTCTAAGTCCAAAGGGATAACTCCATGTTTTAATACAGGGCAAGTTAAAGGACAGCACGAGCCATATTCAATCCTTGAAGAGTTATCGCAGTAGCTACCCCAAGCATAAGCGATCGCCTCATCGCAGTGAGAATTGTTGGTGTTAAATCCTTGCTCTCTTTGTTTGAGCGCATAATTCCGATGTTTTCTTAAAGTAATTAGCCATTGAGACATTTGCTTTCCTTGCTCTAAAGTTGGCTTTAATTTAAAATTCCATCGGCACTGCACTTACTTCACCACCTTTGCTCGAATTACCTAGTTTTAGTATAGATATTACTTCTAAATATGTCAACTAACAAATGATAAAAAATCGGCAAAAAAATAGTCATGTATTGTCTAATTAATTTAACAATTTACCTTGGGTATAATAACTGACACAGCTGGGCAAATATTAACGCGAACTATCTCAGTTACAAGGTGTAATATTGACGGCGAATAAATAAGCCCTTGTCGCCTTTCATCCACCGGATGAATCGCGGCGGCTTTCATGCTCCCGTGGTGTTTTAGGTAAGCTAGCAAGATATATGGTAAGATTTGGCAAAAGTAGATCGCAGCGCTCGCCGAGATGACGCGATTGATTTACGACGAGTTTGCCAAAGATTATTTGTCGGAACTATTATCGCCTATAGGAACGGTGACTCCCAGTCGTGACGTAAATTCAGAAGTGCGAGAAATAGATGTTTATTTCACGCCAGGGACTGCTACAGCCGATTACGTAGAAACACGGGGAATCTTGGGAAAAATGGCAACTACGAGAGCGCTGTTTGAACCGTTTCGCAATCCGGTGAGCGTCAGCGAGGTGCGTAGTTGTGTGAGTAAACTGTTGATTGTATTGTCCGAACTACAACTAGCGAGAATCTGCCCATCCGGGCTAAATGCGACGGAATTAACCTTATCGGAATCACCGGAGAGAGTACAAATTTCTTTGCCCGTATTCACCTGCCACAGTTTGATTGTTTTGTCATAACTACAAATAGCAATAGTTTGCCCATCGGGGCTAAATGCTACGGACATAACCGAGTTGGAATGACCTTTAAGAGTGCGAATTTCTCTGGCGGTACTCACCTGCCAAATTTTGATTGTTTCGGACGAACTACAACTAGCGAGAATCTGACCATCCGGGCTAAATGCTGCGGAAATAACCCACTCGGAATGACGTTTAAGAGTGCGAATTTTTCTGCCCGTATTCACCTGCAACATTTATTTTGTATCTGCAATAAATAACAATCACAACCAGCGATAATCTGACCATCCGGGCTAAATTATATGGAATTAAACCATTCGTCATCAAATTTAAGAGTGCGAATTTCTCTGCCAGTACTTACCTGCCAAATTTTGATTTTTTTGTCATGACTACTACTAGCGATAATCTGTCCATCCGGGCTAAATGCTACGGAACTAACCAGGCCGGAATGACCTTTAAAAGTGCGAATTATTCTACCTGTACTTACCTGCAAAATGTTGATATTATAGCTTTCACCAAGATAAATACCACTACCACTAACGAGAATCTGCCCTTCGGGGCTAAATAGAAACTTATTATAAACTGAGGTAAGAGAAAATTCCAAATTCCTGACACATGACCAATTTTTAGGAACTGACAAACCTTTCAACGCTGCTACTACTTCCTTTGCCGACTGATACCGCTGACGATAATCAAACTTCACCATATTATCGATAACATCAGCCAATTGTGGGCTAACCTGTGCTTTATCCCGCCACAAAGTTTCCCCTAGAGGACTTTTCGGAAAACCACCGATTCGCGGGTCGGGGTCTATCCCCGTCAGGGCAAAAATCCCCATCATTCCCACTGCATGAATATCGCTGCAAAAATGAGCGTTATTATTAAATTGTTCCATCGGCGTATACCCCGGAGTGCCGATAATGGCAGTTAATAGGGTACTATTAGCCGACCTTGCCCTGACTTGTTTAATTCCCCCGAAGTCAATCAGCACAATCTTCCCATCGCGACAGAGGATAATATTGGCTGGCTTAATATCCCGGTGAATTACCTGATTTTGATGCACATATTCCAATACTTCCAGAATCTCGATTAACAGCTTAATTACCTGAGTTTCCCCTAACCTTTGCCCGCGTTTAATTTCCTGAGTTAGGTGATTGCCATCAATCAACTCTTGCAGGATATAGAAAATACTATTTGGCTGAAAGTGTGCCAAAAGCTGAGGGATTTGGGGATGACTTCCTAACTTAAATAAAAACTCGGCTTCTTTCTCAAATAAATATAGTGTCGCTGGCGATAAAGCATCCGGCTTTAATTGTTTTATGACACAATGCTGGTTATTTTGCCAACGGTCTTCGGCGATAAAGGTAGCGCCAAATCCGCCTTGTCCCAATTTGCGGATGATGTGGTAGCGACTGTTGAGGATTGTGCCAATCATTGGTGAGGGGATTTTGCGTAAGTCTTTGTGATTAATTTAACCTGAGTGAGACAGGTTTTTAAGGTTTGGTGGGAATTATGATTTGAGATCGTGTCTGTTTGTATTGGTTGCGTAAGGCGGGGCGGGTTTATTTATTCTTGGCGCTGGTAGCAACAATTTCTCGTAAAACCCGCACCTGTAGCATTAGCCCGCCAGGGAATAAATTCCCACAGCGAGTAGCCAAAGTCCGTTAAAACAAACTGGTTTGATAGCATTGAGTCGGTTTTAACCGACTTTCGCTATTAGCCCGGAAATTTATTTCCGGGCGGGTTGGGAGGCTGATGCAAGATCTGAATATGGTTACTTGGTTAGTGTAAGTAGCGTTCTGGCAAAAATCCGGGAAGGGGGAAGCCTTTGCGTATCAAGATTCTGCGTTTACTGGAAAATCAGTCGCGTAAATGCTTCGCCCTTCTTTGCAGATAACCTGTATCCACAATCTTCTCTGTTCAACAAGCGCCTCTACCGAATTAAAATCCTTCCAGCACAGCACTACCAGTTCCTTGAAACATTACCCAAGATAAGAAAAAATTGGAGATAAAAATAGCCAACAGCGCCGTCACTACTGCTGTCGTGGTCGATTGTCCCACACCTTTGGCGCCGCCTGTCGTTGTTAAGCCCCAACTACAACCAATTACTGCTATTAACCCGCCAAAACAAAACGCTTTAACAGCTGCACTTGCAAGATCCGAAACATTCAGGAAATTGCGAACCGAATCTAAAAATACCGTTTGCGAAATATCATACATGCTAGTTGCAATCAACAATCCGCCAACCAAGCCGGTTAATAGGCACATAATTGTTAAAATTGGCAGCATCAAACAGCAAGCAAGGACGCGGGGAATCACTAAATAATCGATCGGATCGGTTTTGAGGACATACAAGGCGTCGATTTGTTCGGTGACGCGCATCGTGCCGATTTCTGCGGCAAATGCCGAACCGACGCGCCCTGCTACAATTACGGCGGTGAGGACTGGGGCGAGTTCTCGCGCTAATGCGATCGCTAACACCCCCCCCACAGCAGTCGTCGCCCCAAAGTTGATAAACTCTCGCGCTACCTGAATCGTAAACACCATCCCGACAAAACTGGCGGTTAACAGCGCGATCGCTAATGATTCTGGGCCAACCATCGCCATTTGGTCAAGGGTGTTGCGCCGATGAATTTTTCCCGCCAATAGGTGCATCAACACCTGTCCCCCCAGCAAAATTGCCGCCAGCAAGCGCTGTCCCCACATTCCCAAGCTGAAACTAGAAATTTTCTCCCTCACCGCGCCTCCAACTCGCACTTTGTTAAGTTGTATTTCAATCCTGAACGATCGCTCAGTACATTACCTGTCTATTTTTAATGAAAACTTAAGATTCTTGTCTTTTTGCCGATCTGGCGGAGATTCCGCGTATTGTGTATGTGACGGGTGTCAATCACTGGTATCTGTCGTCAGTCTTACCAGCGTTCTAATACAGACCATGAGTATTTTGCCTAACTTTTTCCGCTCCCTGCTGCTAACGAGTATCTTTAGCTTTGCTACCCCGATCCTGTTAGTGGGGGGAATGCTGGCAGGTTCTTGCCTGGTGCGCTACATTCCCGGTTTGCAAATAATCGGTCAGTCTGGCGCTGAGTCTATCTGGCAGTTTTTGGCAATTTTTGGCAGCGGATCGCCCAGCGAGGGCATTTTGGCGATCGCTTTCACCTTTGGTTTGGTGGGTGTTTTGTTTGATACTTATGCGTTTTACAGGTATCAAACGCTACGAGGTAATTAATAAATTATAGGTAAAAGGCGCAAGCTGCCCAGCTGGTTCAACTTAGGATTCCTGGGCGAAATAGTAGTAGCTGTGAGGTTCATTCTGAGGAATGACGCCATTGACTACCAAACCGAGAACGTGTTGATTGGACCCAGCTAAAAGCTGTTTGGCGAAAGCGGCGCTGTGAGAATCAACGACTCCGGGTCGAACGACTAGGAAAATACCATCTGCTTTTTGACCCAGGATGAGAGCATCAGCAGCAACTTTCAAGGAAGGAGTATCAATAATCACCAAATCGTAAGTCTGTGAAAATTGTTCGATTAATGCAGCGAATTGTTGGGAGTCGATCAGCGCCATTGGATTGGAAGGAATGACGCCAGAGGTAAGCACTTTTAAATTAGGGGATACTTCTGCGATCGCATTGTGGAGTTGAGCGTCTCCCAAAATAACATTACTCAAACCTACTTGATTGGGAAGTCCCCAAATTTCATGCTGGACGGGATGGTGGAGATTTGCATCTACCAGCAAAACTTTACGCCCCAATTGCGCATTGGTCCAAGCTAAATTCGCACAGACTGTGGAAGTCCCTTCTTGACGCTGGGTACTGGTAACGGCGAGGGTTTTAAATCCTGACGCGGAACAGAGAAACTTCAGGTTAGCTTGCAGCATCTGGTAGGCGGTGCCGAGGGAGGAGGAGTAAGCTTGATTTTGCCCGACAATTTTTGGCATAAATAACTCTAAGTTGCTTGTCGTGTAAGCGTTTTGCTTAACCTGTCCGTTAGATGTAACATAGTGAGGCACCTGGGCAGAATTCAATGTCAAATTCTTGTTGAAGCGGAGCATTTTTTGAGGTTGTTTATAGTCAGGAATCACCCCTAGCAAGGTTAAACCCAATAATTCCCTTAACTCTTCTATTGTTCTGATTGATTTATCTTGGGATTCTAAAATCAAAGCCGTCGCCAGAGAAAGCACGCTGCCGATCAACAACCCTGAGATTGCAGATAAAGCCTTGCGCGCAGAAACAGGTTCATCGGGAACTAGCGCGGGTTGGATAATCCGAACATTTCCGGCATTTTGATGTTCGGCGAGTCTGATTTCCTGAAACTTTTGCAGCATTAACGAGTATGTAGTTTGGGCAACTTTTAATTTATTTTCTAACTCGCGCTGTTCTTGTTCTAGCCTGGGTAGAACGTTGACTCGCTGCTGGTAGGCGATTTTGAGGTTAGATAAAGTAGCAACTTGACTGGCAAGACCTTGGCGTTTTGCCTCTATTTTGACAAACTCTTCGATCAGTCTCGGTTTAACTTCTCCAATTTGTAAAGAGCCATTTCCCAATTCTTTTTGATTCCCAGCAGCTTGTTGAACTTGATTTTGCAACAGAGCTTTCAGCGTTGCTTGTTTGCTTTTTAAATCTGCGATCGCCGGGTGTGCATCCTGGAAGCGGGTTCGCTCAACAGCCAATTGGCGTTCTATTTTTTGATATTCTGCCATCGCTTCCTGTACCGCCGGAGATTGACTGAGGGAAGTTGCGACTAATCCTTGCTGCGGATTCATTTGCAGCTGGTTTTGGAACGCTTGAGATTGGGCGATTGCGTCGGCGAGTTCTGACTGCGATTGACTTATTTGGTTTTGCAGGTTGGCGATCGTTGCCACTGCGGATTTGGCTTCTTCTTGTAAGTCTACTACTTTATTCTTTTCTTTGAATTGGCGCAGCGCTGTTTCTGCTTGATCCACAGATGCTGTGGCTTGAGGTAATTGTTGTTCGAGAAACTCCCGCGCCGAAGTCGCTTCAGAATTGTTAACCTGTTGATTATTTTCCAGGTAGAGTGCCACGACTGTATTCACAACTGCGGCGGCTATTTGTGCATCTTTTGTTTCGTAAGAGATTGTCAGGGTATCGGTACCTCTGGTATTGAACGCCATGAGCTTTTTCAAGAAGTCTTTAACTTTGAGGATATCCCCTTTTGTGTCTTTCAGATTAAGTCTGGTTATTGTCTGTTGGGCGATCGGGACTGAGCGAATCACTTCCACCTCAGTATTGAGCGGGTTCGTTTGCTCTCCCACCGGAGAAAACTCGCCTATTTCTTTGCCCAATCCGGTTAAAGAAGAAGTAGGATTGGTCTTGGTAAAGGCTAGCTTTGCTTCTGCGTGATAAACCGGCTGTTGCAGCCAAATTTTGATTCCTGTGACCACGATAACCGTGACAAAAACAGCCGAAGCGGGTAACCAACGTCGCTTCAGAATCAGCCAGTATTGTTGAACGCCAAGCGCAGATTCTGCGGATTCCATAAATTACTCCTGAAAGCGTTGTTTGCTGAATTGAGACGGTCAAGGAGTATGTTTTGATACTAACGCAAGTTGCTAATTGCTAATTGCTAATTGCTAATTGCTAATATAGGATTTTTACTGACATTAGCGATTAGCTATTAGCTGCTATGCATGAGATAACTAGCAACTTGAGTTACTCACATTTTCGACCTTTCTCAGCCATAAGCTTCAGTTTTTATTCTCGGTTTTAAACTTTAGAAACAATAGTTATTGCATCTTTACAACCATGAGATGTGGGAGACTGGAGCCTCCCGTTACCGAGAGCCAAATGGCCTTGATGTCAGCTATCAATTTATACTAAAATGCACGGAGATTCGGAAAGACGCCCAAGCGCCTACTACGAACGATTCTATTTTAAGGATGGGTGTCAAACAATTTTCCTCTATCTAAGGGTAGAGACGTAAGTGTTTATTCTCGAAAAATTTTGGTTATATATCTATCTAAAGATAGATGGATTTATTGATAAATATGATCTGTTTAAATCTAGAGAATTATAAATAAAATTTATGCCATTTTGGCAACTAATCAACTATCGTTTCAGGCAAAATTACGAGAGCTAGAAAAACTATACCTACATCAAACCAACTGGCATTGTCGCGGAGCAATTAAAATTCGCAACTTGTAAACAATTGTGTAGTTGTCAGAGAATGCTAAAATCCTGTTTGATAGAAGGTTAGTTTTGCTCGATCAACTGGTAATTACTCACAACCAATAAAGTTTGTAAAGAAATCCTGCTTGTTTTTTGAACTCTCGACTTGTGACAGTCGGTGGATTTTACAAAACTCAGTACTGAGGAATGAGTGCTGAGGGAAAAAGGATTTATTTGCAATCTTGCACAAGCGTGATGTCCCGGCATTCTGACTCAGCACTCAGCACTTTTATTTGCTTTTGGAGCTGGAAAAATGTTTAGTAAAATTTTGTTAGCAGTGAATGCGGTAGCAAAAGAGCCACTGGAAGACCAAATTGTTAAAAGCTTTCTAATACAAGCTTTATCAAAATGGTTACTAAAACTGAGAAATCGGCATTTTTTGGTTTTAGATACAATCGTGTTGGCGATCGCGCCTGTATTAGCGCTGGCAATTCGTCTAGATGATTCATTTAGCCTCGCTCCCTATCTTGGGGGTTTAATCCAGGTGACGATACTGTTTGTGCCGCTCAAACTGACAGTATTGTATGGGTGCGGTTTTTACAAGCGATACTGGCGCTATGCCAGTATTGACGAACTAGAGCAAATAGTGATGCTGATGGCGGGGATTGGGATTCTGCAAACCATATCTTTCAACGTGGTTTATTATCTGGATGATTTTTGGGTCAATAGTTTGCCGCGATCGCTGCCGTTGCTGGATACCATCATCAGCTTTTTATTCATAGGTGGGATTCGTTTCAGCATTCCTGTCCTCAATCGAATCAAGCAAAGACATCTGAAGTTTTATCGACGCGATCGCGTGCTGATCGTCGGTGCTGGGAGTGCAGGGATTTCTCTAGTACGGGAAATGCAACAAAGTCCTTGGTTGGGATTTTATCCGGTGGCGTTTATTGACGATAACCCGGAAAAACTCAACTTGCAAATTCGCCGAATTCCCGTGGTAGGCGATCGCAACAAAATTGCCGAAGTAGTTCATTCGTTGCATATCCGTCGCGTCATTATTGCCATGCCTGCGGTGCCGGGGAGAGTAATTCGAGAAATTGTAGATATTTGTCTATCAGTTGGCGTTCCCACCAGTACTTTACCCGGACTGAACGAAATCCTAACTAACCGCATCCGCGTAGGTAGCGTCAGAGATATACAAATAGAAGACCTTTTGCGTCGCGAATCAATCCAAACCGATGTCCGCAAAGTTCGGGAATTTCTCCAAGGCAAGAAAGTGCTGATTTCGGGAGCAGGTGGATCGATTGGTAGCGAACTTTGTCGGCAAGTTTTAAAGTGCCGTCCTGCTGAAATAATGCTATTAGGACATGGAGAAAATTCTCTATTCGCAATTCAACAAGAATTAGGAAGGATTTTGCAAGTTTTGCAACAAGAGGGCGATCCTTGCGATCCCATCCCCCAAATCAAGACATTCATCGGCGATATTCGATTTTTCGATCGATTAGAGTATCTGTTCCAGCAATTTGGACCCCAGGTTATTTTTCACGCAGCGGCGCACAAACACGTACCCTTGATGGAATCGCATCCGCCAGAAGCGATCGCAAATAACGTGCGGGGAACCAAAAATCTACTCGATCTCGCCTTGAAATACGGTGTGGAGAATTTTGTCACCATCTCGACAGACAAAGCTGTAAATCCCACCAGCATTATGGGCGCTAGCAAGCGAGTTGCTGAAATGCTGGTACTTCAAGCCGCCCAAAAGAGCGGAAAGCCTTTTGTAGTGGTTCGTTTTGGCAACGTTTTGGGCAGTCGGGGTAGCGTTGTCCCAACTTTCAAGCAACAAATTGCACAAGGAGGGCCGATAACTATTACCCATCCCGATATTTGCCGCTATTTTATGACGATTCCAGAAGCCGTTCAACTGCTTTTGCAAGCAGCAGTCATCGGGCGCGGCGGTGAAGTTTTTATGCTCGATATGGGACAGCCGGTTAAAATCATTGACTTGGCAAAAGATATGATTCGCCTTTCCGGATATGAAGTGGACAAAGACATTGAGATTGTCTTCACCGGATTGCGTCCGGGAGAAAAATTGTTTGAAGAGTTATTTATCCCAGGGGAGGAATACGAACGCACTCAACACGAAAAAATTATCAAGGTTAAAAATGCCAGTCGCATTGTACCAGAGCAAGTCGAATTTAAAGTAGAAGCACTCTGCAAAGCAGCAACTAAAAACGATCCCAATTTAATTGTGTTTCTGCTGGAACAATTAGTCCCCGAATACATGCCTGATTACTTAAACCTTGAGGGGCAGACAAGCACTGTAGACTCAAATACCAATCCGTTAAATACGACTCAAAACCCGCGTTCAAATCAACTATCCGTTCCCGCAATTACCAATTAGCAATTAGCAATTAGCAATTAGCAATTAGCAATTTCGTCAAGATATATGGAAAAGATCAAGCCCCTAACATTGCGCCGCAATTTCTCCTGGACATTCATCGGTAATGCTGTTTATGCAGCTTGCCAGTGGGGGATGTTGGTGCTGCTGGCTAAACTCGGCAGTCCGGAAATAGTAGGCCAATTCACTTTGGGGCTGGCGGTCACTGCACCTGTCGTCATGCTGACAAATCTGCAACTGCGATCCGTCCAGGCGACAGATGCAAAACACCAGTATCTGTTCGGCGACTACCTCGGTTTGAGGCTGATCGGGACGGGGTTGGCACTGGTTTTAATTGGGGGAATTACCCTCAATTCTGGCTACCGCTGGGAAACTTCGCTGGTGATTTTGACGATTGGTTTGGCGAAGGGATTCGAGTCGATTAGCGATGTGTTTTACGGACTAATTCAGCAGTACGAACGGATGGATCGCATCGCTATTTCGATGATGATTAAAGGGCCTTTGTCTCTGGTTTTGTTGGGCGCGGGACTCTACTTTACGGGTAGCGTTCTGTGGGGAACTGTGGGATTAGTTATTGCTTGGGCTTTTGTTCTATTTGCCTACGACATCCGCAGCGGTTCCTTATTTTTGGGGAGACAAGGAGATGGCAAATTGCCAATGATATCAAATCCGCTTGCATCATCACTTTTGCCCCACACCCTGAAGGGTGGGGCTACACAAACTAAGACCGCCTGCGCGGTCTATGGAAGTAAAGGATTTGGTATCCCATCTAAAATACCAAATTCTCTTTATCCCCGCTGGCATCTAAAAACGTTGAATAAACTGGTTTGGCTATCGCTACCTTTAGGTTTGGTGATGATGCTAATTTCCCTCAACGGTAACATCCCGCAATACTTTATCGAGCGGTATTGGGGCGAGGGGGAATTGGGGGTGTTTGCTGCGATCGCTTACTTAATGGTGGCGGGAAACATGGTGGTGAATGCCCTGGGACAGTCTGCTAGTCCGCGTTTGGCGAAATACTACGCAGCGGGGAATCGCAGGGCTTTTCGTTCGCTTTTGGTCAAACTTGTGGGAATTGGTGCAATTTTGGGTGGGGCGGCGATTTTGGTGGCGCTAGTTGCAGGAAGGGATATTTTGACTTTGTTATATCGCCCAGAATATGCCCAACAAACGGATTTATTTGTTTGGTTGATGGTAGCTGCTGGACTTGGTTACATATCCTCTTTTTTGGGTTATGGAATGACAGCAGCGCGGTATTTCCGCATTCAAATTCCTTTATTTGCTGCGGCGACAGTAACCGCAGCGATCGCTTGTCTGTGGTTAATCCCCACTCTGGGATCGCGAGGGGCAGCGATCGCATTAATTTTAGCGGCAATTGTCCAAGCAATTTTTAGTTTGGGAGTTATCGCTTATGCACTGCATAAAATTCCTCCATCGGTGGAAGCGGAAAGTTAATCCGTGGAATTTTGGATTGTTTTGTTTGGTCGTGACTTTTGTAGCAATCGCTAATTTTTCAACTATGAACAGCAGTGAAATCTTCGGTGAAATCTTCGGTCAAATCCCTTACCCATCGGCTCTCCCACAAAGCCGTACCTATTCTGTCACCGTCAACAATCAACCTGTATCGGTGCAAAAATACAATGAGATCAGTTATGTTCAATTCCCCTTGGTGGAGCAAGCCAATATTGAAATTACCGCCGACGAACCCGCTAGCCAATACACCCTGAGCCCTAAAAGTTACAACATCCCATCAAACCGGGACGGTAACAAAATTTCTTTCTCCCTGAACGCTCCGAGAAAGTTGATCCTGCATCAAGTCAATTCCGCAGATGAAAAACTATTTATTTTCGCCGAGCCGCCGGAAGAAAAGCCGCCCCAACTCAGGGATCCCAATGTTACCAATATCATCGATTACGGAGTTGATAATACAGGCCAAAACGAGGCAACGCCACTAATTCAAACAGCCATCGACGAAGTTTCTGCCAAACAAGGGATTCTTTATTTCCCACCAGGCGTTTACAAAACACGGGAACTCTACCTCAAAAGCAACATGACCCTGTATTTAGCACCAGGGTCTGTTTTGGAAGCAACTAAAGAGATAGAGCCTTCCTACGGACAGGGTTTAATTAATATCGAAAACGCCAGTAATGTCAAACTAATCGGGCGGGGAACCATCAACGGAAACGGGACTTATTGGCGTCCCAGAGGAGGATGGTACAGTTTAATCCTGATGAAGAATGCCAATAATATTACCTTGGAGGACATTCTGATTCAAGACCCGGCAGTTGCCAATGTTTGGATGTCCTATTCCGAGAATGTCAAGGTCTATAATGTCAAAATTTTAGCCGATCCGCAACCGGAATTTCTCAATACAGATGGCTTTAATTTTTGGTCTTCTAGAAACATTACGATTGACAACGTATTGTATAAAGGAACCGATGATGCCACATCTATTGGCGGCGATAAGAATGGGCGGATTCAGAACAGTGAAAATATTAATATCAGGAATTCTGTCTTTTACGGCGGTAATGGCTTCAAGATCGGAGCGACGGCGAAGCAAGATGTTATTCGCAATATTACCTATGAAAATATCGATGTTGTATTTGCCAATGAGGTTTCAGGCTTTTGGCCTGTAACCGGAGCCAATTTTGAGAATATCTACTTCAAGAATATTCGGGTTGAAGATATTCTTGATTCACCGCAAGAGGATAAGGCTGCCCTGGTGTGGAACTGGAACATTAGACCCGTTTCGTGGCAAAAAGATTCGTCGCCAAACAAGTTTGGTTATATCAGAAACGTGTATGTTTCTAACCTACAAGTAGACGATCGCGGCGGCGCGAATTCAGTGTTTCATGGCTACGATAACCAGCGGAATATTAGCGTAAATTTTGACAATTTGTCTGTGTATGGAAAGCCGGTTTTAAATCCAGACGATGCCTATTTCGACGTTCAAAATCAATTCGTCGATTTGAAGTTTACCAACAGCAATCCGGCGATTGTAAACATTAATGTACCAGACCCCGATGCCTCCGAATCTGGGGATGCGGGACAGTTTCTCGTCACTCGCACGGGGGATACTTCCCAAGCATTAATGGTGAACTACATCATCCGAGGAACGGCTGAGAATGGGATAGATTACCAAACCATTACCAACTCGGTAACAATTCCCGCTGGTGCAAGTTCAGCATCGATCGGAATTCTGCCCAAATCCGACAGCATTAACGAAAGAACCGAGACAGTTTTCTTAGGTCTGGAGAACATGCCAAACAGTACTAATTATCTGCTTGGCCCAAACTTCCACGCCGTGGTAAATATTCGCGACTAGATAAGTTGAGGTGTAATTGTGAATGCATTTAAAGACCGTATCAGATTTCTCCTACGAATTTTAACTCGAAATCCCTTCGTCAGAGAAGTTTTGTTAGCTATGGCCCGCTCTAAATTGTTACCTAAATCGATTTGGCGGCGGTTACCTGTTGAAACAACGTTTCTTGTCTCGCTTCCCAATGGAAATTCTTTCAAATATTCAGCCATTGCTAACGATGGGATCGCCAGGGCAATTTTTTGGCGCGGCTGGGATGGTTGGGAACCAGAAACGATGCGAGTTTTCTACAAATTGGCGCAAAAATCCAAGTTATTTTTAGACATTGGCGCGAATACAGGACTCTTCACCTTGGTGACATTAGCGGCAAATCCTCAGGCAAAAGTTATGGCTTTTGAGCCTGTTACCCACGTTTATAAACGCCTGCTTTCCCACATCGAAATCAATGGTTGGTCAGACCGCTGTCAGGCAAAAAACCTGGCAGTATCGAATACGGTGGGTGAAACAAAGTTGCATATTCCCTTTGAAGATGTACCGCTATCAGCTAGCCTTAATCCCGAAGGTTTTAGAGGTTATGAAGGTTATTTGATTGATATTGATGTCACAACGATTGACACCATTTGCTCTCAAAATGAACCGATTGACCTGCTCAAAATTGATGCGGAAGGATTTGACGATAAAGTTTTGGAGGGGATGCTTAAAGTTTTATCAAATTCAGCCCCAAATATCATTGTGGAATGCAACTATGACGGCCCTTTTATAGCGGTTGAAAATATTTTAAACAAATTTGGTTATCGCTTTTTTCATTTGCGTCCAGAAGGGGCAATTCCGATGAATAAGATTGTTCCAGATGAAAACAAGCTGTATCGCAACTATTTGTGTACTGTTCGGGACGATTGGGAGGAAGTCAAATGTTTACAGCCATAGGCAAAGAAAATCAGCAGCAGACGTTAATCGATCGGCGTCCAATTCGCATCCTTCATGTCGTTGGCGGCATGGTGCGAGGCGGGATCGAAACCTGGTTGATGCACATTTTGCGACACATCGACCGCGATCGCTTCCACATGGACTTCCTCGTCCACCGCACAGATCCCTGCGCTTACGACGACGAGATTCGCAGCCTCGGCAGTCGCATTATCCCCTGTCCCCTGGATCGCAGGCGTCCGTGGGTCTATGCCGCCAATTTCAACCAAATTTTGCGGGAATACGGCCCCTATGACATCGTACACAGCCACGTCCATCACTTCAGCGGTTATGTCCTGCGCTTAGCCAAGCAAGCAGGCGTGCCTTTGTGCATTGCCCACAGCCACAACGATACTTCCTCCGAAGCTAAGGCCCGATTGTATCGGCACTTGTATCGCCGCTTAACGCAATGGTGGATTTCCCGCTATGCAAACGTTGGTTTAGGATGCAGCTGCCTTGCAGCGGCAGATTTGTTTGGTTGCAAGTGGGAAAGCGATCCCCGCTGGCAAATTCTTTACTATGGCATCGATTTAACGCCTTTCCGGGATGCGATCGATAGGGATGCAGTTCGTAGCGAACTAGGTATTCCTATCGATGCTTTTGTTATCGGTCACGTTGGCAGATTTGTCGAACAAAAGAATCATGAATTTTTGATAGAAATTGCCGCAGAAGTTGCCAAGCGAGAACCGAAAATGCACCTTTTGCTGCTGGGTGAGGGGGTGTTGCGATCGCAGATCGAACGAAAAGTTGAGCAGATGGGATTAAGCGATCGCGTCACCTTCGCAGGTACCCGCTGCGATATCCCTCGACTAATGCGGGGTGCAATGGATGTTTTCCTCTTGCCATCGCTGTTTGAAGGGTTACCAGTCGTGGGAATTGAAGCTCAAGCCGCCGGACTTCCGTTCATCTTATCCGACACTATTACACGGGAGGTAGAAATATTGAAGCCTCTAGTCAAGTGGTTGTCCCTGTCGCAAGCTGCCGTAGCTTGGGCAGAAATACTTTTAAATCATCGGGATGCAGCCGCTGCGATCGCTCAATCCGATGCTTTGGCGATGGTGGAAAGCAGTCCCTTCAACGTTGAGGTATCTGTCAAGCAGTTGGAAAATATTTTCCTGGAGGCGCTTGTATGAACCAGAAAACTTTTTCCACCAAAACAGCCTATAAAGACAGTGCAGTTATTTCTTTTTTCCTCTGCATTCTAATACTGGTGGCATTTCTCCAAACTTCAGATGAGTTCCTGCACTGGTTTTTAATTCCACTTACCTTGTGCGGAATTTTGATCGGAATTGATGCAGTTGACTGGTTTCGCGGTCGTTTAAATATCTTCGATCCAATTGGCATTATCGGTTTATTGGGGTTGCATTTCTTCTTCTTAGCGCCTCTATTTCATGTCACTTGGGACTTTTGGATGGACGGGGATATTACGCCCCCGCCCGACTGGCGTCCTTGGGTGGGCGGCATGGCAATTCTGAATTTTTTAGGTATATGGGTGTATCGTTTTTCCAGAAATATTGCCGCCAACCCAACCGAGAATCAGTCTAAACAGATTATTTGGACACTTGACCGACGGCGGTTTTTTCCCATTCTTTGCTTTTCCCTCATGCTTTCCGCCGTCTTACAGCTAATGGTTTACCAGAAGTTTGGAGGCATAGGCGGCTACATTGATGCTGCTACAAGAGCGGCTAGAAGAGAAGGAGATGAATTCCAAGGCATGGGCATAGTCGTCCTATTCTCAGAGAGTTTTCCGATTTTATCCATCATGGGGTTCGCCGCCTATGCCCAAAAAAACAAACGGCTACAAACTTGGACTGTCTTGATAATAGTGTTGCTAATTTTTCTGGTTTTGCAAATGTTTTTTGGCGGTTTGCGCGGCAGCCGGAGCAATACGATATGGGCTTTGTTTTGGGTCGCCGGAATTATTCATTTTTGGATTCGAGCGATTAACAAAAAACACATTGCGATCGCGCTAGTTTTTCTGTTATTTTTTATGTACCTGTATGGTTTTTTTAAAACCGGAGGTTTGGACGGCATTAGTACAGCTTTAGAAGGACAAGAAGCTCGTGCTAGTTTGGAAAAAAAATCCGGGCGTTCTTGGCAAGGTTTAGTCTTACAAGACTTAGGAAGAAGCGATATTCAAGCTTTCTTACTTTACAGGCTGCTCCAACCGGATAGCGATTACCAATATGCCTGGGGCAGAACTTATTTATCAGCCCTAACCATGCTGATCCCCAGTGCAATTATGCCGAATAAACCACCCAGCAAGATCAAAGATGGCACAGAGGCTCAATTCGGTATGGGAAATTATCATCCGGAGCTTTGGGCTTCTTCAAAAGTCTATGGTCTGGCAGGGGAAACCATGCTCAATTTTGGGCCATTTTTAGTGCCGATTTCTTTTATATTTCTAGGGTGGGTTGTCGGGCAAGTTAAACGGTTACTCTTGAGCTTAGAGGCTTCTGATATCCGGTTAATTTTGTTGCCATTTTGGGTTAATTTTTGTTTTGTAGTCCTAGTTGCAGACGTCGATAACCATGTTTTTTTTATCATGAAAAATGGAGGAATGCCTTTGATTGTATTGTGGCTTAGCAATAAAAAAGAAATCAGGCAAAATTCTGGGATAAATCCCCAAATTTACGATCGTAAGTCAGAGTTAGCCAAAATTGAACCGAGCAAAAAGTGAGGTGAATATGAATGTAATCGTTATGCTCGAACATCGCTTTGTCCAAACTCCCGATGGGGCAGTGTGGACCCAGACTATGTTCGCATATTCATTTTGGCAACGTTATTTAGAAGTATTTGACACCGTCAAGGTGGTGGCGCGAATTCTCGCAGTTGCATCGCCGCCGCCTGACTGGAAACGGGCGGATGGCGAGGGGGTTTCCTCGATCGCGGTGCCTTATTACATTGGGCCACAACAGTATCTTTTACAAGCGTTTTCCGTGAAGCGAGCTGTCAGAAATGCTGTGGCTTTAAACGATGCCCTAATTTTGCGCGTGTCTTCCCAACTTGCTGGCGATGTGCAACCCTTTTTGCAGCGAACTCGCCGTCCCTACGGCGTGGAAGTCGTTGCCGATCCCTACGATGTGTTTGCACCCGGTTCGGTGAAGCATCCCTTAAGACCTTTCTTCCGCTGGTGGTTCCCCCGCCAGTTGCGACGGATCTGTGCGGGCGCAACTGCGGCTGCTTACGTTACCGAATCGGCTCTGCAACAGCGCTATCCACCAGGGTGCAATAGTTTTTCCACCCACTGTTCCGACGTTGAGTTGCCTGATTCAGCTTTTGTTTCTTTACCTCGCACTCCTCGGCAAGCATCGGGGTTGTTGACCCTGATCTGTGTCGGGACAATGGATCAACTCTACAAAGCTCCTGACCTGCTGATCGATGCCGTTGCTACTTGCGTTAGGGAGGGACTCAATCTCAAGTTAGTTCTGGTCGGGGACGGCAAGCACCGACCGGAACTCGAAGCTAGAGCGGCAAAACTGAATTTGGCAGAACGGGTCTGTTTCTTGGGTTGGTTGCCTGCTGGCGATGCCGTGCGTGCCCAGTTGGATCTGGCTGACCTGTTTGTCCTGCCATCCCATCAGGAAGGTTTGCCTAGAGCGATGGTCGAGGCAATGGCGAGGGCGCTTCCCTGCATTGGCTCTACGGTGGGGGGCATTCCCGAACTGCTCTCTGGGGAAGATTTGGTGCCGCCCGGTGATGTGGCTGCCTTGGCGGGCAAAATTCGCCAGGTGGTGACCAACCCAGAGCGCATGGCGAGCATGTCAGCTCGGAACTTGGACAAGGCAAGAGGGTACACAGATCGGGTGCTGCACCAGCGGCGAATTGAGTTCTACCGCTATGTCCGAGAACAAACCGAGGCATGGCTCAAGACACACAGGACTGACCCCCGCCGGGTCAAAAACCCGGTTTCTGCGTCCAGCTCGAGGGTCTAAACCGCATCAAAGGTGGGTGAATATGAATGTAACCGTTATCCTCGAACATCGCTTTGTCCAAACTCCCGATGGGGCAGTGTGGACCCAGACTATGTTCGCCTATTCATTTTGGCAACGTTATTTAGAAGTATTTGACGGCGTGAAAGTGGTGGCGCGAATTCTCGCAGTTGCATCGCCGCCGCCTGACTGGAAACGGGCGGATGGCGAGGGGGTTTCCTTGATCGCCGTGCCTTATTACATTGGGCCACAACAGTATCTTTTACAAGCGTTTTCCGTGAAGCGAGCTCTCACAAATGCTGTGGCTTTAAACGATGCCGTAATTTTGCGCGTGGCTTCCCAACTTGCCAACGATGTGCAACCCTTTTTGCAGCGAACTCGCCATCCCTACGGCGTGGAAGTTGTCGCCGATCCCTACGATGTGTTTGCACCGGGTTCGGTGAAACATCCCTTAAGACCTTTGTTCCGCTGGTGGTTCCCCCGCAACTTGCGGCGGATCTGTGCCGGCGCAACTGCGGCTGCTTACGTTACCGAACATGCGTTGCAACAGCGCTATCCACCTGCAAAAGACGCTTTTTCCACCCACTATTCCAGCGTTGAGTTGCCCGTTGAGGCGTTCGTCCCCGTTCCTCGTTATCCCAAGTCCGATATGCAGTCGTTGACCCTGATTACCGTCGGCACGATGGATCAACTTTACAAAGCGCCAGATGTGCTGCTTTATGCAGTTGCTGCTTGCGTGGGCGGGGGATTAGACCTGAAGTTGGTTTTGCTGGGGGATGGAAAGCACCGAGGGGAACTGGAGTCACTCGCCGCCAAGCTGGATTTGGCAGAGCGGGTGCGGTTCCTGGGGGATGTGACTGCGGGGGAAGGTGTGCGTACCCAGTTGGAGCGAGCGGATTTGTTTGTTTTACCATCCCATCAAGAAGGTTTGCCGCGAGCAGCGATCGAGGCGATGGCGCGATCGCTTCCTTGCATTGGCTCCACCGTGGGCGGCTTCCCCGAACTGCTACCGCCAGAAGATCTCGTGCCGCCCGGTAATGTACCCGCTTTGGCAAGCAAAATTCGCCAGGTCGTCACCGATCCGCAACGCATGGCGAGCATGTCGGCTCGCAATTTGGAGAAGTCCAAAGAGTACCGAGATGAGCTACTGCAAAAGCGCCGCATCGCATTTTACCGCTATCTCCGAGAAAATACTGAGGCATGGCTGCAACAAAAAACTAGAACTTGTTTACCGCAAATCGACTTAGGCAAAGAAACCGGGTTTCTCTGACAAGAAACCCGGTTTCTAGGTTCGTCGTTTACCGCAAATCAGCGTTACCGAATCGAATGTTTTATGAACAAACTTCTAGTAATTAGTGCGGTTCCCATTGCCCTCCGCGCCTTTTTGCTTCCCTTTGCCCATCATTTCCGTGCCAAGGGGTGGCGAGTGGATGCGATCGCCAACGGCGTTTCCACTTGTCCTGAATGTTTGGCGGCTTTCGATCGCGTCTGGGATGTAGAATTGGGTCGCAGTCCCCTAGATGCGAAAAATTTACTGACTGCGCCGCCAAGAATTAGAGAAATTGTCGCGCAGCAGCAATACGATATCGTCCACGCCCACATGGCAGTCGCGGGTTTTGTCACTCGATACGCCCTCAAAGATTTGAGAAAGCAAGCGAAACCCAAAATAATTTATACCGCTCACGGCTTTAACTTCTACAAAGGGGAAATGCCGCTGAAAAATGCCATCTTTTTGACCCTAGAAAAACTGGCAGGACTTTGGACTGATTATTTGGTCGTTATTAATCGCGAAGATGAAGCAGCGGCGAAACGCTACCAAATCGTTCCACCTGACCGAGTCCGCTACATGCCCGGAATTGGAGTAGATATTGAACGCTACAATCCCGATGTCATTTCTGCATCTGAAGTGGCACAAGTGCTGCAAGAATTAAACCTCGCACCGGCAACTTCTCTGTTTCTATGCATCGCCGAATTCACTCCCCGCAAGCGGCATCGAGATCTGTTAAAAGCATTTGCCAAAGTTGCCAGATCGAATACTTGCTTGGCGTTTGCCGGAGAGGGTGCTTTGCAAGCAGAAATGCAGCAGTTAGCCGACCAATTAGGCGTGCAAGATCGCGTTCGCTTTTTAGGTTTCCGACGGGATATTCCAACTTTGAGCCGCGCTGCTGTTGCTACCATCTTGGTTTCCGAAGCCGAGGGATTACCCAGAAGCATCATGGAATCTTTGTGCTTGGAAACTCCAGCAATCGGCACAGATATTAGGGGCATCCGCGAATTGCTAGAACCGGGTTGCGGTCTTCTCGTTCCGGTGGGAAATGTAGAAGAAATTGCCAAAGCAATGGCCTGGATTTTAGACCATCCCCAAGAAGCCAAAGCGATGGGCAAGCGCGGACGGGAATTAATGGCAGCTTACGACCTGCGGCAGATTTTAAATCTGCAGGAAACTTTGTATGCTGAAGCGCTAGTTCCTGCACCATCAGTCACGATTCGCGAGTCATTAATAACGGGTAATTAATTTACCATGAAGCATATAAATTTTTGTCGCAAATTGCCAAATTGGCAGCCCAAATAAATGGAATTAGTTTTTCATGAAGTTAGAGCAGATTTGAGTTTTAAGGCTTGACGAATAACTAATCTTGTACAGGGAAGGCATCTGCTATGAATTCTGAAGTTTATCTAGGCAATCTTTCGTCTATTTCTAACGATCGATTGGCTGAAGTTTGGACGGATGAAACGTGGAAAGCCGCTGAAAAAGCTTATCTTGCTAGACAAAAAGGCATGAAAATGCAACTGATGTTTAAGCGCAACTTAGATGTGGCGATCGCCAGCCTCGCACTCCTGCTTTTATCGCCTCTTTTGCTAGGAATTGCTTTAGCAGTTCGGCTGAGTTCCCCCGGCCCCATTTTATTCTGCCAAGAAAGATTAGGAAAGCTAGGCAAACCATTTACTATCTACAAATTCCGCACGATGGTCGATGGTGCGGTTAATATCGGTATTGGTTTAGGAACGTTCAAAGGCGATCCTCGCGTCACAAAGGTTGGCAAGTTCTTACGCGAATATCATCTCGACGAATTGCCACAGCTTTTCAACGTTCTCCGAGGCGACATGAGCTTAGTAGGCCCTCGACCGCTGTTAGTTTCCTCGCTAAAAACCTATAAAGATGTGCAAAAACGGCGCTTATTAATGTCGCCGGGAGTTACAGCTTGGGAAGCTGTTAATGGCGGTTTAGAAAACAGTTTAGAAGACCGACTGAACCTAGACGTTTGGTATGTAGACCGCTGGAATTTTTGGTTAGATTTGGTCATTCTTTTCCGAACCATTCCGGTTGTCCTCCGCAAAGAAGGCGTCTATGCCAAATAAAGGCAGGACTTAGGCAAAGAAACCGGGTTTCTCGGAAAAAGATCCCACCAAGAAACCCGGTTTCTGTAACCATTAGCAATTAGCCATTAGCAATGAGCCATTATGAAAATCGCAGTCATACACCAACCCCAATATTTACCCTACCTGGGTTTCTTTCACAAGCTTAACCAGGGCGACGTTTTTGTGGTAATGGATAGCGTGCAATTTGAGCGGCGCGGTATCCAACACCGTAACAAGATCAAAACCAACAAAGGGGAACAATGGCTAACCGTACCTGTATTCCATTCCTCTAGAGAAGAGCGAATCGACCAAGTGCAAATAGATTCAGAGCTTCCTTGGTCGCGCAAGCATTGGCAGACGCTTTTGACGAATTATTCCCCGGCTCCCTATTTTGAGAAATACGCCGATAAACTCCAAGAATTACTAGCCAAAGAATGGAATCATCTCTGCGAACTCGACATGGCACTCATTCAATGGGTGATGGAAATATTGGGGATTGATAAGCCCATTTTTTACTTATCTTCCTTGGGAGTAGAAGGCAGTAAAAACTCACTCCTGATCGATGCTTGTAAGGCAGTAGGAGCAGATACTTATCTATCTGGTTCCGGCGGCAAAAGATATATGGATATGTCAGCTTTTGCAGCGGCTGGTATCGCCACAATCTGGCAAGAGTTTAACTCGCCATCCTACGTTCAACTGTTTCCAGAACTGGGATTTTTGCCCAATCTGTCAATTCTCGATACTCTGTTCTGCTGTGGCCCAGAAACGCGCAAATTCTTAGAGTTGAATTGAGCTAGCAAGAGGAAAGCTATGAAAGATAAGATACTCGTTATTGCGCCGCATACGGATGATGAAGTTCTCGGCGTTGGGGGAACAATGGCGAGGCTTGCGGCTCTTGGGGCAGAAGTTTGTGTAGCAATTATGACACAAGGCTATAGCGCCGAAGAAATTGAATGCGATCGCCGAGAAGCATTGGCAGCACATCAGCTACTAGGTGTCAAGCAAACTATATTCCTTCCCCTACCAGCGGCGAATCTAGACAGCATTCCCCACCGGGACATCAATCGTCATCTGAACGAAGTTATCCAAAACATCCAGCCAGAAATTCTTTATATTCCTTTCACTGGCGATCTTCACGTAGATCATCAAAGGGTTTTCTTATCAGCTTTAGTCGCAGCCAGACCCAATCACCCTGGTGCGCCGAGAGCAATTTATGCTTACGAAACCCTTTCAGAAACTAATTGGAATGCTCCTTATTTAGCACCCAATTTTGTCCCGAATGTTTTTGTGGATATTTCCGATTATCTGGAAATGAAAATTCAAGCCATGCAACTCTATGCTTCTCAGATTAAACCTTTTCCTAACGAACGTTCGGAGGAATCTTTACGAGCTTTAGCAACATTAAGAGGTAGTACCGTAAGCTGTTTTGCCGCCGAGGCTTTTGTTCTCGTGCGAGAAATCGTTTAAGCAGACAACACACAAACTAAGCTAATCGTTGAGGTGTGAGATGACAATCGCAGAATTTATTTCTCCCCAAGATGCGAGATGGGAACGCCATTTAATGTTAACTCGGCACGATTTTTACCATATTCCAGAATATGTTTCCTTAACTGCCAAGCATGAGAAAGTTACACCTGTTGCGTTCTATGCAGAAATAGGACAAGCGGCATTTTTGGTGCCTCTGTTAATTCGGAAGATTCCGGCAAGTCTCGGCGTCCCCGATGATTGGTACGATGCTACAACACCTTACGGCTACCCAGCACCGCTGTTAATTGGGCCCGATAATCCAGATTGTTTAGAGAAGTTTCTCGAGTCTTTTCGACAAGTTGGAGCGAAATACGGAATTATTACTGCTTTCTTCCGCCTGCATCCTTTGCTCAGCCTTCCTCTGGAAACATTAGCCAAGTACGGCACGCTGGTGCAACACGGTCAAACTGTTTATATCGATCTTTCTTTGTCAATTGAAGAGATTGAGGCGCAGATCAGAAAAGATCACAAAAAAGATATTCGCAAGCTGATGCGTGAGGGATTTCAGGCGAAGATAAATGATTGGAGTTTCTATGAAGAATTCGTCGCGATCTATCGGAAAACTATGCAGCGGCTGTCAGCCAGTGAATTTTACATGTTTTCCGAAAGTTACTTCGCAGATTTACGAGCTAGTTTAGGCGATCGCTTAAATTTATGTACCATTCTTTCCCCGTCAGGCGAAGTCGCCTCTGGGATATTATTTACTGCCATAAATGGCATCGTCCAAACCTATCTTTCCGGAACTTCTGACAAGTATTTTTGCCAAGCGCCATCAAAGTTAGAAATTGACGCCATCACCCGTTGGGCTAAAGAAAATGGGAATTCCATTTTACATTTAGGCGGCGGATTGGGTGCCCGCTCCGACTCTTTGTTTTACTTTAAGAGTGGCTTCTCTAATTTCAGAGCGAATTTCCATACCTATCGAACGATTTTGTCCGAGGAAAAATATGCAAAACTTATGCATATTTGCGAAAATAATTACGGGCCTGTAGGCGATTGTCACGATTTCTTCCCTGCCTATCGAAATCCTTATTTCTCTAAAACAGATTGAATAAATAGAAGGTGATTTTAATGCTAGCCCATCAAAACTTAGGGCGGGCGTAACTGCCCACCCCACAAAACCAGAAAACAGAAAAATTCTTGTGGGGTGGGCGTCCCGCCCGCCCTTCAAATGGTCTGAAAATAACTTTTGCAAGATGTCTAATAAACAACGAAGCCCAGAACCCCGACTTCTCAAAGAAGTCGGGGTTCTAGCATTCACCTCTCATTCAATTTACTTTGGCTTTCCTCCAACTTTTTATTCACCAGCTTTTCCAAAGCATCCGTATTATCTCTGATGTCTGAAAGTTGGTGCTTTGCTTCCTCCTTATCTAAAAAACCCGTAATCACTTCCCTGGAGAGTAAGTTTAATTCTGGATGATAGCCGAGTCGTTT
Organism: Microseira wollei NIES-4236; assembly: GCF_020521235.1. Taxonomy (GTDB): domain Bacteria; phylum Cyanobacteriota; class Cyanobacteriia; order Cyanobacteriales; family Aerosakkonemataceae; genus Microseira; species Microseira wollei. The sequence continues at coordinate 26,119 of NZ_BLAY01000133.1, forward strand.
GTAAACAGAATATTCTACTAATCCAGGCAGCACGCAATTAGTACTGTTGCCGTGAATTTTCACGGTTGACCACCCGATATCATCGAGCATTTTGTAGACAGCTTTTTCGGTCAATTGCAAAGCAAAAGGCAGCGATAACATCTGCAATTGCTTACCCGATGCTTCATGTTTTACCCACCGTACAGAACGGACTTGCGGCTCAATCCAATGCCACCAATTGCGCCCAAAAATGATGCGGTTGATGCGGTTTTCGATACAGTATTGCTGAATTTCCTTATGAAACATTTCCCCGCATTTATAGCAAGGGTAACCGTTCTTAAAATTGTTGTCCATCATATCTTTGACATAGGGAGCCAGGTCAATATTCAGAACAACTAATTCCACCCCCAACATGTCGCAGAGTTTTCGACCGTTATCAACGACTTGCTCGGGGATAAATCCGTTTTGAACTAAAACTGCGACAACATTTAACCCAAATCGTTTCCGTGCCAGGTAAAGAGACACCGCGCTATCTTTCCCGCCAGAGAATCCCACTACTGCATCTATATTAGAACCAGCCTCTCTCGGTGTATTGAGAAAGGTTTCTAGTTCGCTGTTGAGAATTTCAATTTTGAAATTCTTTTTGTAGGTCATGCACATGTTACATACGCCATCAGCACCGATATATATATTCGGGATGCGCGTATCGAATAAACATTCTTTGCATTCTACAGGCTTGATAAAGGGATTCTGCCCCGTATTGACCCAAGTCTTTATTTGATTCTGCAAATGTATCCTCCGCGCCCGTAAATTGTAATTCTCCCGGTTAGCGGAGACATTACACTGGTAGGGAGAGTAATCTGAACGCAGAAATTTAGGCAGCCAAGATTGTAAACCTTCCATGAAAGCATGTTTACCTGTCATAGCTCTCTCCTCTAAATATGAAGTTTATCTGGAAAGGTTTTCTCAGTTGTTTCTTAAGGTCTCTGGTTTTATCTTCCCCTTCACTTGAGAGCAGGCATTTTTTTAACTAACCCAAGTTGCTGGTTATCTCAAAAGACTGGAGCATGGCTAATGGCTAATGGCTAATCTCAAGCAAAATGCTATATTAACTAGCTCTCGCCATCAGCAATTAGCAATTAGCAATTAGCAACTGGCGTTAACTAGCAATTTGGTTCCAATAATATAGATCCCCTATCTCTCTCATGAAAAACCAATCCAATCTAAGTTTGTTGCCAATTTGGCAGGTTTTACAAAAAGTTACATGAGCGTGGTTGGTTGAGGTGATTTACTGAGTTTTTTTGCTAAATTAATATTTTAACTTTCTGTATCTAAGCCATTGATAAAACCTATCCTGCTTTCAACACCTCACATGGGCGATCGCGAACTAGCATTCGTCAAAGAAGCGTTCGACACCAACTGGATCGCCCCCGTTGGCCCCCATGTGGATGCGTTTGAGCAAGAATTCTGCAAAGTCGTCGGTGCTAGCCACGCGGCTGCTGTTACTTCTGGCACAGCGGCTTTACATTTAGCTTTAAGATTAATTGGCGTTGAGGCGGGAGATGAGGTTTTTTGCTCGACGCTGACGTTTATTGCTACAGCTAGTCCGATTACTTACTTAGGCGCAAAACCTGTTTTTATTGATAGCGATCGCACCACGTGGAATATCAACCCCGATTTGTTGCGAGAAGCACTGGATAAACGCGCCAAACTCGGTAAATTGCCCAAAGCAGTCGTTATCGTCCATTTATACGGTCAAAGTGCCGATATCGACCCAATTTTAGCCGCTTGCAACGCTTATGAAATTCCCCTAATTGAAGATGCTGCCGAATCTTTAGGCGCGACTTACAAAAACCGTTCCCCTGGAACTTTTGGCAAAATTGGCATTTACTCATTTAACGGCAATAAAATTATCACTACATCCGGCGGCGGCATGTTAGTTTCAGAAGATGAAAGTTTAATCCAAAAAGCCCGCTTTCTGGCAACTCAAGCGCGGGATCGCGCCCCCCATTATCAGCATTCTGAAATTGGGTACAATTATCGTCTCAGCAACGTTTTAGCCGGAATTGGTCGCGGTCAATTGCAAGTTTTAGAGGAAAGAGTACAAGCTAGACGACGCAATTTTGAAGTTTATCAACAAGCTTTGGGAAACTTGCCGGGAATCGAATTTATGCCCGAAGCTGATTTTGGACGCGCCACTAGGTGGTTAACTTGCCTGACAATTGACCCAGATGCTTTTGGTGCAGATCGAGAACAAGTTCGCCTAGCACTTTCCCAACAGCAAATTGAAGCGCGTCCAGTTTGGAAACCGTTGCACCTGCAACCTGTTTTTGCGGAATGCGAGTGCGTCGGGGGTGCGATCGCAGAAGATTTATTTGAACGTGGCCTCTGCCTACCTTCTGGATCTAATTTAACTATAGAAGATTTAGAGAGAGTAATCGGCGCTATTACTGCAATTTATCGGAAAAAGTAGGGGCACGGCATCATAAATCTGTCGGTTAATTTAAAATGTTAATCCTGCCGTGTCCCTACCACCGACGATTAATCGGTCGGCGGGACAAGGCACAATAAATCTATCGCTGATGGCAAAATTAATCTTGCCGTGTCCCTACCACCGACGATTAATCTGTCGGCGGGGCACGGCACAATAAATCTATCGCTGATGGCAAAATTAATCTTGCCGTGCCCCTACCACCAACGATTAATCTGTCGGCGGGACAAGGCACAATAAATCTATCGGTGATGGGAAAATGTTAATCTTGCCGTGCCCCTACCACCAACGATTAATCGGTCGGCGGGACAAGGCACAATCAATCTATCGGTGATGGGAAAATGTTAATCTTGCCGTGCCCCTACC